>CAZBAY010000288.1:0-5847 GCA_964489945.1 uncultured Planctomycetia bacterium | reverse complement strand
GGTCCGGACCATCCCGACGTGGCGTACAGCCTCAACGATCTTGCCGTACTCTACAACAAACAGGGCAAGCACGACCAGGCCGTCAAGCTCTGCGACCGCGCGATCGCGATCCTCGAAAAAGCCTATGGCAAGAACCATCCCCATGTGGCGCTGGCGCTCGAAAAGTACGCCGGTGTGAAGCGCGCAGCCGGCAAGGCCACGGAAGCCAAGGCGATGGAAGACCGCGCCGCCACCATCCGGAAGAACACCAGCTTGCAATGAAAAGGGGCCTGACCCCTTTTTTGCTCGTTTTACTCCTCGCAATGATCCTTTCTGGTTGCGGCGACAAGCGTAACATCGCGATGTCCGAGTTTGAACGGAAAGAGTACCGGCGCGCGGCCAGTCCTCCTTAGAACCTGCCTAGTGTATACTTCCCTTAGGTGAGCCAAATGATGCTGAGTCCTAAGCTGAAGCTTTTTCTTACGGGAAAACTGGGGTGGGAGGTCTGGCTGGAAGAGCACCCCTGGGAATCGCTCTGTATCCTTATTCTCCTCGTCGTTCTCTACTCCTTCCTTTTCTAGAACCTATCTGCCTATGGTACAATGTCCCAAAACAGGAGGCTTTTGAAATGAACAAGGGTCTTGTCATCCTATTATCCATTATCGGGGTCATCGCCGTTGCCGCGCTCAGTGTCGGGGGGGCTTACAACGGGCTTGTGCAGATGGACGAAAAAGTTAAACAGTCCTGGGCGCAGGTTGAAAATGTCTATCAGAGAAGGCTCGACCTCATTCCCAATCTTGTCGAAACAGTGAAAGGCTACGCCGCACACGAGAAGACCACGTTCATGGAGGTGACCGAGGCGCGCTCAAAGGCCGCCGGAACGATCTCTCCGGATGTGCTCGCCGATCCGCAGAAATTCCAGGCGTTCCAGGCATCGCAGGACGCGTTGAGCTCAGCGTTGAGCCGCCTGCTTGTCGTCGTGGAGCGTTACCCGGACCTCAAGGCCAACCAGAATTTCTTGTCGCTCCAGGCCCAGCTTGAGGGGACCGAGAACCGCATCGCCGTCGAGCGCGGACGCTTTAACGAAGCCGCCCAAGGGTTCAACACGAAGATCCGCCAATTCCCCACGAACGTCATCGGCGGCCTGTTCGGTTTCCAAGCGAAAACCTACTTCGAATCCAACCCCGAAGCCAAATCCGTCCCCAAAGTCCAATTCTGAATTGAAGAAGCTATTCATTTTCTGGGTGGGAATTTGTTTTGCGGTTCCCGCCCTAGCTTTGTCTATTCCCGAGAAGCCCCAGTCTTACGTTAACGACTATAGTGGCCTGTTGTCGGTGGAGGCGAGGGGGAGGATCGAGCGGACGCTGGCGACATTCGAGAAGGAAACGTCGAATCAGGTGGTGGTCGCCATTTTTCAGAGCCTTGAGGGTGGAAGCCTTGAGGATTTTGCGATACGGCTCGCCGAGAAGTGGAAGCCCGGGCAGAAGGACAAGGACAACGGCGTAATTCTTTTGATATTCAAAGAAGACCGAGCGGTCAGGATCGAGGTCGGCTACGGCCTCGAGGGCGCGCTGCCGGACGCGGTTGCGAATCAGATCATTTACAATGAAATTGTCCCCGCTTTCAGATCAGGCAATTTCGATGGCGGTGTCGAAAGCGCGGTCAGCGCGATCATTCATGCGACGCGCGGCGAATATAAAGCCGGCCCCTCTCAAGAGCAAATGCAAAAATACAGTCCTTTGGTTTTTGCCGCGATGGTCCTGTATTTTCTTTTTCCCATTGTCTGTTACCTCTTCATCGTAGGGGCCGCCACGGCAATCCTCGGTTTTCCTCTAGGCCTTGTTGTCGGCCTCATAGCGGCCTCTGTTTTTGCGCTCCTGCGTCAGTTTTTCATGACGCCTCTAGTCGGGCGCACGCTTTCAGGCCACCGCCGCGGGCATGGTTTTTGGGGAGGGTCAGGCGGGTGGGGCGGCGGAGGGTTCGGGGGAGGTTTTAGCGGCGGCGGGGGGAGCTTCGGCGGCGGAGGCGCGAGCGGCCGATGGTAACGCTGGATAAAAGTGACCGGAAAGAGATCGAAAAAGCCATCGATCAGGCCGAAGACCTGACGAGCGGCGAGATCCGCGTCCATCTCCAAGCCCGATGCGGTGAAAACATCTTGAAGGACGCTCAGAAAACATTCAACCGCCTTAAAATACACCGCACAGAGGAACGCAACGGGGTTCTCATTTTTGTCGCTTGGAAGAGCCGCGCGTTCGCCATCCTCGGGGACCGGGGGATCCACGAGCGCGCCGGGGATGCTTTCTGGAACGCCACCCGTGATATAATGGCTTCTTATTTCGCGAAAGGCGAGTTCCGGGAGGGGATCGTCAAGGGAGTGCTGAGCGCGGGCGGCGAGCTTGGAAAGCATTTTCCCTCAAAGCCCGCGGATAGGAACGAGCTGTCCGACACGGTCACGGAGGCGTGATGGATGTAAAACCTATTTTGAAGGCGATGCTCCTGTGCGACCTGACGATCGTCGAGGAGCGCTCGCGCAAGCGATCGCTGATCGGTCTTTTTGACAGCATCGGCAGCGCTAAGTTACCAACGGTGCATCCGTCGATGAGCGTCTACGTGCAGTTCCGGGAGATCGAGGGGGTTTTCGACTTCACGCTGGAACTCGTGGACCTCGAGCAGGAGAAAGTCCTCAACAAGGCGATGATCAAGGGGTTCCAGGTTCAGGACAAATCGCGCGACTGCGAGCTGGTGTTCAACTTGATGGCCGTCAAATTCGACCATCCCGGGGATTATGAGTTCCGGATCTACGTGAATGACTTGGTGTTCGGGCAAAAATCTTTTAAGGTGTTGAAGGGCTAATTTTTAGGAGGAGAAAAAATGAGCGTGACGATGGATGTGAAGCAGATCGCGGAAAAGATCGAGAAAGAAAGCGGTTTTATCAGGGCCCTTGAGGCTGAGATCGGCAAGGTCATTGTCGGCCAGGCGTACCTGATCGAAAGGCTTCTGATGGCGCTCTTGGCCGACGGGCACGTGCTCGTCGAAGGGGTACCCGGACTGGCGAAGACGCTCTCCGTTAAGACCCTCGCCCAGTCGATCAACACGCACTTTCAGCGCATTCAGTTCACACCGGACCTTCTGCCGGCCGATCTTTTGGGCACGCTGATCTACAATCCCAAGACCGGCGAATTCACGACGAAGAAAGGCCCGCTCTTTTCCAATATCATTCTCGCGGACGAGATCAACCGCGCGCCCGCGAAGGTGCAGAGCGCGCTCCTGGAGGCGATGCAGGAGCGGCAGATCACGCTGGGCGGCCAGACGTACAAGCTCGACGAGCCGTTCCTTGTTATGGCCACGCAGAATCCGATCGAGCAGGAAGGGACCTATCCGCTGCCCGAGGCGCAGGTGGACCGTTTCATGTTCAAGCTCAAAGTCACCTATCCCCGGAAGAACGAGGAAATGGAGATCATGGAGCGGATGGCCGGTACAAAACCTGCCGTCGTCCAGCCGGTCGCCAAACCCGAAGACATCCTGAAGGCCAGGGAGGTCGTCCGCAGTATTTACATCGACGAAAAAGTGAAAAATTATATCGTCAATATCGTTTGCGCGACGCGCGACCCCGAGGCGTATAAATTGAAAGACTTGAAGGGCCTCATCATGTACGGCGCAAGCCCCCGCGCGACGATCTATCTCAATATCGCGTCCAAGGCCTACGCGTTCCTCAAGGGGCGCGGCTATGTGACGCCCGACGACGTCAAGGCGATCGGCATGGACGTCCTCAGGCACCGCGTGATCGTCACCTATGAGGCCGAAGCCGAAGAGATGACGTCGGAAGACATCGTAAAGAAGGTTTTTGAAGAAATAGAAGTCCCTTGATCCCCAGGGAAGTCCTCAAAAAAGTCCGTTTCATCGAGATCACCACGTCCCGCCTCGTCAACACCGTCTTCGCGGGCGAATACCACAGCGTGTTCAAGGGCCGCGGCATGGAATTCGACGAGGTCCGTGAATACGTCCCCGAGGACGACATGCGCGACATCGACTGGAACGTCACGGCGCGCATGGGGCATCCCTACACGAAGAAATTCGTCGAAGAGCGGGAGCTCACCGTTATTTTTTTGGTGGACGTGTCCTCTTCCGGCCAGTACGGGACCCGCGGCCGCACCAAATCCGAGCTCATCGCCGAGATCTGCGCGCTTCTGGCCTTCGCGGCGGTGAAGAACCACGACCGCGTGGGGCTCATCATTTTCAGCGACACCGTCGAAAAATTCATTCCCCCCAAAAAAGGCCGGCTGCACGTCCTGCGCGTGATCCGCGAGATCCTCACGTTCAAGCCCAAAGGAAAAAAGACGGACATCAACGCGGCGCTGAAGATGCTGAACGACGTCGTGACAAAGCGGTCGACCGTTTTTCTCTTCTCGGACTTTTTGGCGGAAAATTACGAGAAGCTTCTCAAAATTTCCCACAAAAAACACGACATCGTCTCGCTCGTGATCGAAGACCCGACCGAAAAAGAATTCCCGGCGCTCGGCGGGACGATCGAGCTCGAGGACGCGGAGACGGGGGAGACGTTCACGCTCCGCGCGCGCCGCGGTTTCAAGGAGCGGTTCAAGAAGGAATGGGAGAAGCGGAGCCAGGCCCGGGATAAAATGTTCGCTTCCGTCGGCATGGACCATATTGAGCTTGAAACGGGAAAGCCTTATATCCAGGCGCTGATCAAATTCTTTAAAATGCGCGAAAGACGGTTCCGGTGAGACGCGGTTTTCTTTTTTTATTTTTAATTTTTTTCACTTTTCCATCCTTCGCGGCGCCGGCCCCGGTAACGGTCACGGCACGCGCGGTGCCCTCCAAGGCGACGATCGGCGATGAGATCCGTCTTCTCGTTCAGGTGGACCGTCCGCGCAAATATAAAGTGTCCGTTCCTTCGGACCAGCTGAAGCTTGATCCGTTCGAGGTGAAGCGCCTCGAGAAGCCGCCGTTCACAGACGGCAAGAACCGAGTCCGTGAAACCTTTGTGCTTGTTCTCACGGTTTTTGAGCTCGGCGACCTACAGGTCCCGCCGGTGATGGTCCAATACAAGGACGAATCGGGCAGGGGAGGTTTTCTTCTTGGTCCGCCGGTGGCCGTCAAGGTGGTGAGTGTCGGCAAAAAAGCGACCGACAAGGACGATATCCGGCCGATCAAAGGCCCTGTTTCACTCAGTTTAAACGCGATCCGCGTATTCGTGCTGTCGCTTTTAGCCGTGCTTCTCACGATCTTTCTCGTCGTGAAGGTCTTTCTTCGGATCAAATACCAAAGGCAGATCGACCTGGAGAGCCGCAAGCCTCCGCACGAACGCGTGGCGCTCGAGCTTGGACGTTTGTGGAAAAAAGAATACCTTGAAGCCGGCAAGGCCAAAGAATTCTACAGCGAGCTAACGGACATTTTAAGGCGCTATCTTGAGAGGCAGTTTCAGATAGAAGCGCTTGAGCAAACGTCTTTTGAGATCACGCGGTCTTTAAAGGAAAAGGAGTTCGGCGGCGAAGCGGTGAGCAAGGCCAACGAGCTTCTTGAGCAGTCAGATCTCGTAAAATTCGCGAAATTCGTGCCTCCGCGCCGCCGCGCGGACGAACTCGCCGCAAAGCTAGTTGAGTTTGTGAACGAAACAAAACCGGTTGCAGAGAGTGCAGTTAAAAAGTAGCTAAGAGACGCTTATGAGATTCGCTAATCCCTATTATTTTTTACTGTTTATTCCAGCCGTGTTTTTCTTTCTCCTGTATCTCCGGGGAAAGATCGGCAGGGAGGCGGTCCTTAGGTTCTCAAGCCTGAAGCTTGTAGAGAAGGCGGGGGCCAGGCGCATCACGGTCGGGCGCTTTTTCCGGGCGTTCTTGAGGCTTCTGG
>CAZBAY010000287.1:0-9386 GCA_964489945.1 uncultured Planctomycetia bacterium | reverse complement strand
GCTTCTCACCCCCGAGCAGCTCAAAGGTCATGCCTAAACAGACGATCCTCGTCATTGACGACGAAAAAGATATCCAGAAACTGCTTCAATACAATCTCGAAAAAGAGGGCTATCAGGTTTTCGCCGCGAAAACCGGCGAAGAGGGTCTGGAACTCGCGAAGACCAAAAGGCCGGATCTTGTGATCCTGGACCTGATGCTTCCCGGTATCGACGGGATCGAAGTGTGCAAGCTTCTGCAAGCCGATAAGAACACTAAAACGATCCCTATCCTGATGCTCACCGCTAAAAGCGCCGAGGTGGACCAGATCCTGGGCCTTGAATTGGGCGCCTCGGATTACATCACAAAACCCTTCAGCGTAAAGGTGCTCCTCGTGCGTGTCAAAAGCGCGTTACGGAAAGCGGAGTCCGGCAAAGAAGAGCCCGTCCTCGTCAAGGCGGGTGACCTTGTGATCGACAAAGACCGCCAGAGCTTTACGGTCAAAGGAAAGCCGGTCTCTTTGACGAAATTGGAATTCAGGATCTTAAGTTTTCTCATGGAAAATCCCGGAAAGGTCTTCTCCCGTGAAAAACTGCTCTCCGGCGCGTGGGAGGGGGAGGCCTTTGTCGTGGACCGCACGGTGGACGTCCATGTCAAATCGATCCGCCAGAAACTGGGAAAACACCGGAACGTCATTGAAACAGTGAGAGGGACGGGTTACCGTTTCGTCGATTGAGCCGATGAATTCCTTCCTTAGCCTATTTTTAATTTTGGAAACCGCCGCGCTGGCGGTCCTCGTTTTTTTGTTCCTACGGAACGCGAAAAAGGCGAGAGGCCTGGCTGTTGACGTGGACGAGGCCAGGGCGACCCGCGAAAAGGCCGCGCTATCGGCGGCCGGAGAGAAAAACCGTCTTGTCGCGACGCTTGAGAGTATGGCCGAAGGGGTGGCGGTGATCGACACGCGCCAGAAGGTGATCCTCGCCAATTCCGTCCTCGAAAAGGTGCTGGCCCTCCGCAAGGACCACGCGAACGGCCGCTATTTTTGGGAGATCTTCCGCGACCCGCAGATCAACTCGATGATCGAAAAAAGCTTGAAGGAAAAAGTGCCCGTGAAAGGAGAAGATTCGCTTCTTCTGACGAATTTCAAATTTGAGATCCAGGTATCGCCGGTGTTTCGCGGGAAGGATTTTCTTGGGGCGGTGGCCGTTTTCCATGATGTGACAAAACTCAAAGAACTCGAAAGGATGCGTACGGAATTCGTGGCCAATGTGTCCCATGAGCTGAAAACTCCGCTCACCTCGATCCTGGGTTTCGTCGAGACGCTGAAGGAAGGCGCCGCGGACGACCCCGAGGACCGGGCCAAATTTCTCCAGATCATCGAGGACCACGCGATGAAACTGAACCATCTCATCGAGGAGCTTCTTTTTCTGTCGAAGATCGAATCCGAAAGCGGGGCCCTGAAAAAGGAGGCCCTGGATCTTGAAAAAATGCTCGGGGACCTCATGAAATTATTTGGGAACGCGCTGAAAGCGAAGCAGATCGCGGTGCGCATGGAGGTTTCCCCCAGTCCGTTTTCATTTTCCGCCGAGCCCAAATCCATCGAACAGGCATTCTCAAACCTCATCGACAACGCGGTCAAATACAATCACCACGGAGGCGAGATCGTCATCAAAGCCTCGCAGGAGCCCGCGGCTGTCCGGATCGAGATCCGGGACGGGGGGATCGGGATCCCGGCCGCCGATCTGCCTAGGATCTTCGAGCGGTTTTACCGCGTCGACAAAAGCCGCGCCCGCGAATCCGGCGGCACCGGCCTCGGCCTTTCGATCGTGAAACACATCGTCGAACGCCACGGCGGCCAAGTTCACGCCAAAAGCACCCCCCAAAAAGGCTCCACCTTCACAGTCATTTTACCCCGCTAGTTTTCTTCACGAAAACTTCATAGTAGGTTTATCGATTCTTCATGCGGAAAAACTATACTTTGAGCAAGTAAAAAATGACAACAAAAGCCGGCCTGCGAGCCGAAGGAGGAGAAAGTGAAGTCTTATAGGGTCATAGCGGTGTTAGTGGCGTTCATGTCGGGGATCGCGCTTCCTGCGCGCGCCGACGCGCCGTCCGAGCTTCAGGCGATGAAAGCCATGCTTGAAGGCATGAAGCAAGAGATCGGGAAAATGCAGGAAACCATTGAGCGGCAGAGCGTGAAGATCGCCGAGCTTGAATCCGCGAGGCTCGCTGAAGCAAGCAAGCCCGCCGTAACTTTACAACAACCGACAACTAAAGAAATGCCCGCGTGGCTCGACGGTCTCCGTCAGAGTGGGGACGTCCGTTTAAGGTACGAAGCGTTCAGCCGGGAAAATGAGGACTCGTCGGACCGGAACCGTTTTCGCTTCCGCCTGCGCTGGGGCTTGGAAAAAACTTTTAATGAGGAATGGAAAGCGGGATTCCGCCTGGTCTCAGGAGAAGAGGCAAACGGCCCGACGTCCACCAATCAAACCCTGGATGACGAGTTTTCCTTAAAAGATATTTTCATCCAGCAAGCCTACGCGATCTACACGCCCACCGAACATTGGCAAAAAGTAATCCCTGCCGCGCACGTGGTGGAGATCGGAATGGGGAAAGTCGAAAATCCCTATGACCGTGACAAGTGGAACTCCAATATCATCTGGGACAGCGACGTTGCGCCCGAGGGCGTTTACGAGAAAGTGGATTTCCGTCTGGCCGAACCGGTTGAAGACGCTTACTGGGACCTCAACACCCTGATGGGGCAGTGGGTGGTGAACGAGGATTCCGATCTCACGCCCGGCGACCGCGAAATGTTTTCGTACGGTATCGGCACCACTTACCAGTGGGCCAAAAATCATTCTGCCAGTTTCAAATTCACGTATTACGACTGGCAGGGCTACGCGCAGTTCCTCAAAACCTCGAGTGTCCTTTCAAATGCCCTCGGCGGCAACGACCGGGAGGCGGATGATTTTAAGATCCTGAATTTCTATTCGGAGATCCAATGGATGCTTCCGGCTGAGCTGGGCGGCTTTCCCTTGAAGGTTTTCGGGGATTACGCCAACAATCTGGGTTTTCAGGGAGGCGGCGTGACCGACGACACACTCGTCAATCCCGCCTTGAGGGCCGACAGCGACGAGGCGTTTTCCGCCGGCGTTACTCTTGGGAAGGCCAAGGACGCGGGAAACTGGGCGTTCACGTATGAGTACCTCTACATAGAGCCGAATGCGGTGGTGGGGGTATTCTCGGAAAGTGACCTCGGTGTCGGCTACGCCAACAACAAAGGTCACCGCCTGAAATTTCAATATAAGCTGCTCAAAGATGTGGAGCTGGCTTTTTCGGCGGGGCTCACGGAAAGAGTCGACCCAACGAAGATCACCTACGGCTCAAGTTCTCTGCGTCCGAATGGAGACGATGACGAACTCCTGCGGACCCAGGTGGATTTGAACTGGAAATTTTAATGAGACAAAAGGAGATGACAATGTTCAAGAAGATCGGATTTATGCTGGTCGTGGCGGTTTCACTCGGCGCGGGGTTTATGCCGGAGCGCGCTTTCGCCAAGAAAAGCGATTCGCTTCAAATTAAAGGGTCCGACACGATGGTGAATCTCGTGCAGGGCTGGGCGGAAGCCTTCATGGAGAAAAACCCCGATGATTTCATCGCGGTGACGGGCGGCGGCTCGGGGACGGGGATCGCGGCGCTGATCAACGGCACCTGTGAGGTCGCGATGAGCTCCCGGGAGATCAAGGAGAAGGAGATCGCGCTGGCTGAGAAAAAAGGCGTCCACCCGAAAAAGATCTCGGTCGCGCTGGATGGGCTCGCAGTCGTGGTGCATAAGGATAATCCCGTGTCGAACCTCACGATCGACCAGCTCGCGGATATTTTCACCGGACGGGTCACGAATTGGAAAGAGGTCGGCGGAAATGACATGCAGATCGTTCTGCTGTCCCGTGAGGTGAATTCCGGAACGCACGTCTATTTTAAAGAGCATGTTCTACGGAAAGGGGACGCGGCGTCTAAGGAAGAATTCTCCCCGGAAGCGCTTCTCCTGCCCTCGAGCCAGGCGATCGCCGACGAGGTCCAGCATAATTCGGGGACGCTCGGTTATTACGGCATGGGTTATATCAGCAAGGAGCACAAGGCGATCTCCGTCGCCAAGGACGCCCAGTCGGGTTATGTTTATCCCACCGTGGAGGACGTCGTGAGCGGAAAGTATCCTATCTCGCGGCCCCTTTTCATCTACGTCAACGGAGAACTCGACGGAAGCGCCAAGAAATTTATCGATTTCGTGCTTTCCGATGAAGGGCAGGCGCTCGTGGTGACGCTGGATTTCGTGCCGATCAAAAAATGAGGCGTTTTAAGGAACTCGTCGTCGAATCGGCGATCCGCCTGAGCGGGGTCGCGTCAATAGTCATCGTCGCGATGATCTTTTTCTTCCTGCTGAAGGAAGGCGTGTTCCTTTTTCAGACCTACAAGGTCACGGATTTTCTTGCCGGAAGAAGCTGGTACCCGATCTCCGAGCCTCCCGAATTCGGCATCCTGCCGCTCATCCTCGGTTCGCTCATCGTCACGCTCGGCGCGGCCGCGATCTCCATTCCGCTCGGTGTCGCTTCCGCCATTTATATCGCGGAAGTCGCCCCGCCAAAGCTCAAGGAAGTTCTAAAATCCGGCGTTGAACTTTTGGCGGCGATCCCGAGCGTCGTTCTGGGTTTTATCGGGATGGTGACGGTCGTGCCCTGGATAAAGAACGTGTTCGGCATCCCCACAGGACTTACCGCTCTATCGGGTTCCATCATTTTGGCGTTCATGGCGATGCCGACGATCGTGTCGATCGCCGAGGACGCGCTTCATTCGGTTCCCAAGGCCTATAAGGAAGGCGCTTACGCTCTTGGAGCGACGCACTGGCAGACGATCTACCGTGTCGTGCTCCCGGCGGCATCCTCGGGGATCGTCGCGGCGATCATGCTGGGGATCGGGCGCGTCGTCGGGGAGACGATGGCGGTCATGATGATCACCGGCAACGCCGCCTCCATGCCGCGCGGCATTTTGTCACCGGTGAGGACGCTCACCGCGACGGTGGCCGCCGAAATGGGGGAGACCGTCCAGGGGAGCGACCATTATTTTTCTCTCTTCGCGATCGGTATTGTTCTTTTTCTCATCACGTTCGCGATCAACATGACGGCCGACCTCATGCTCCACCGGAAGCGGAAATGATGCGCGTCTCCTCGAAAGTCACCCAACAGATCGCTTTCACGCTCCTGCTTTTGGCCAATCTTCTCGTCATTGTGCCCGTCGGGATGGTGATCGTGATCATTCTGAAGGAAGGGTTGGGCGCGATCTCGTGGGAATTCCTGACCCAGATGCCCAAGTCCGGGATGCGGGCGGGCGGGATCTTTCCCGCGATCGTGGGGACCTTTTATCTCGTCCTCGGCGCCGTGCTCTTCGCGCTGCCGCTTGGTCTCTGTGCCGCGATTTATTTGAATGAATACGCGAAGGACGACTGGCTGAACCGGGTCGTGCGGCTGGCGATCGTGAATCTCGCGGGCGTGCCGTCGGTGGTGTTCGGGCTTTTCGGCCTGGCGCTTTTCGTGAGTTTCTTAAAATTCGGCGCGTCGATACTCGCGGGTTCTTTGACGCTGGGTGTCATGATCCTCCCGGTCATTATTACGTCTTCGAGGGAAGCGCTGGGCGCCGTGCCGAAATCCTTCCGGGAGGTGAGTTTGTCTCTCGGGGCGACGAAACTTCAGACGATCAAGTACGCCGTTTTGCCGCATGCCCTGCCTGGCATTTTAACAGGCACGATCTTAGGTGTCAGCCGCGCGGCCGGTGAAACAGCCCCGATCCTTTTTACCGTCGCGGCATTTTACCTGCCGCGCTTGCCGCAAAGCGTATTCGATCAGGTGATGGCGCTGCCATATCATCTCTATGTGCTTTCGACACAGGTCCCGAACGTCGACTCGAAGATCCGGTATGGGACGGCGCTCGTCCTTTTGGCGATCGTGCTTTTGATGAACCTCATTGCGATCATGATCCGCTCGCATTTCAGGAGCAAAAAGAAATGGTAGCCACAAAGATCAGCGCGCAGAACCTCACGGTGAATTACGGTGAAGTCACGGCGTTGAAGAACGTGAACATGGATATTCAGGCCAATGAGATCTTGAGCATCATCGGCCCGTCCAATTCCGGCAAGACGACGTTCCTGCGGATGTTGAATCGCCTGAACGATGTGGTTCTAAACCTCAAGGTTTCCGGAAGTCTGACTCTGGACGGGAAAGATATTTACCGGGAGTATGATCCGGTCATTCTAAGAAGAAAAGTAGGGATCATTTTCGCTCTGCCGATCCCGCTTCCGATGACGGTGTTTGAAAATGTCGTCTACGGCCCGCGCCGGCAGGGGATCAAGGACAAAAGGACGCTTTCGGAGACGGCTGAGAAAGTTCTTCGGGAGTCTTACCTTTGGGATGAAGTGAAGGACCGGCTCGGGGAGTCGGCGCTCAAACTCTCGGGAGGCCAGCAGCAGCGGCTTTGCATCGCGCGGACGCTCGCGGTGGATCCGGACGTCCTTCTTTTCGATGAGCCCTGCTCGGCGCTCGATCCGATCTCGACGGCGAAGGTCGAAGAGGCGATGATGAAATTGAAGGCGCGTTACACGATCGTTCTCGTCACGAACAACACGAAGCAGGCGGCGCGGGTGGGGGACCAGACCGCGTTTTTCCTGATGGGAGAAATGGTGGAAAAAGACAGCACCGGAAACATGTTCACCGCTCCGCGCGATAAAAGGACCGAGGATTATATTTCGGGAAGGTTTGGTTAACGATGGCTATCATTGAAACGAAAAATCTGGATCTATTTTACGGAAATTTTCAAGCGCTCAAGAGCGTTGATCTCGCGGTCGCCGAAAAGCGGATCACGTCCATCATCGGACCCTCCGGCTGCGGGAAATCGACGCTCTTGCGCGTATTCAACCGGATGAACGATCTGGTAGAAGGCATCAAAGTGACCGGCGAGGTGATCCTGGACGGTAAGAACATTTATGACCCTGGCACCGACCTTCTGCAATTGCGGAAGAAAGTCGGTATGGTGTTCCAGCGGCCGAACCCGTTCCCGATCTCCGTTTTTGAGAATATCGTTTTCGGCCTTCGCGTCCACCACCTATATAAGGAAAGCAAGAAGGTCCTCTTTGACCTGGCGAAGGAGAGCCTGGAGTCCGTTCTCCTGTGGGACGACCTGAAGGACAAGCTCGATCACACGGCGACGAACCTTTCGCTCGAGCAGCAGCAGCGGATTTGCATCGCGCGGCTTCTCATCGTGAAACCGGAGGTCCTTTTGATGGACGAGCCGTGTTCGGCGCTGGATCCCATGGCGACGGCGCGGATCGAGGAATTGATGCAGGAGCTCAAGAAGAATTACACGATCGTTATCGTCACGCACAACATGCAGCAGGCGGCGCGCGTGTCGGAAGACACGGGCTACATGCTGCTCGGCGAGCTCGTCGAATTCGGAAAGACGCAAACGGTGTTCACGCGGCCCGCGGACAAACGAACGGAAGATTATATTACGGGGAGATTGGGATAGCATTCGGGGAATTCGCCCGGTATACTAAAAAAAGGAGAGACAGATGGAACGGCATTTCGACGAAGAACTTAAAAATCTGAAGAAGAAACTTCTGCACATGGCGGACACGGCCCAGGACATGCTCGGGCTCGCTGTTAAAGCCCTCGCGGAAAGAAAAGAAAGCCTTGCCCACGAGGTTTTTGAGCATGAGAAGAAGGTAAATCTCATGGAGATCGAGATCGAGGACGCCGTGTTGAAACTTCTCGCCACGCGCCAGCCCGCGGCCGGCGATCTGCGGCTTCTGACCGCGATCCTCAAGATCAATAATGACCTCGAGCGGGTCGGAGACCAGGCGGTCAATATTTCCGAGATCGCGGTCGAGCTTTTGAAGCAGCCCCCGCTCAAACCCCTCATCGACATTCCCCACATGGCGAATTTGGCCCAGCGCATGATCAAGAACAGCCTCGACGCGTTCGTCAACCACAACCCGGCGCTGGCTCAACAGGTGTGCGGGGATGACGACGCCGTGGACCGGCTCAACGACCAGATCTTCCGGGAACTCTTGACCTATATGATGGAAGATCCGAAAAGCATCAACCGCGCGGTGGACCTTATCCTCGTCGCGCGCAATATTGAGCGCGTGGCCGACCACGCGACGAATATCAGCGAGGACGTGATCTTCATCGAGGAAGGCAAGAACATCAAGCACCACATCCAGGAAAATAAGTGACGGAAGTCCGCCGCGCGGTTGTCCTAACTAGCGGCGGCGTCGAAAGCGGCGCGCTCCTGGCGGATTGTCTCGCCCGGTATGAGGAGGTCACGCCCGTCACCGTTCAGAATGGCCTCCGCTGGGAAAAGGCCGAACTGTTTTGGCTCAAAAAACTCCTCCGCAAGATCCGCTCCCCAAAATTAAAGCCTTTGAAGGTGCTGAGCCTCGCGATGGATGACCTTTACGAAAAGCACTGGAGCGTCACGGGGAAGAAAGTCCCCGGATCGGCTTCGCCCGACGAGGCGGTCTATCTGCCGGGGCGCAACATCGTGCTTCTTTCCAAAGCGGCGATCTTCGCGGCGCAAAAGAATATTCCCTTTATTGAGATCGGCGTCCTCAGCGGAAATCCTTTCAGTGACAGCTCACCCTCATTTTTCTCAAAATTTTCAAAAGCCTTGTCCGAGGGTCTTGGGAAGCCCATCGCGATCCGCGCGCCCTTTCAAAAATTGAAAAAAGAGGACGTGGTCCTGGCGTGGAAAAAATTTCCGCTAGAGCTGACGTTCTCCTGCATTGATCCAAAAGGGGTTGAGCACTGCGGGCGCTGCAACAAATGCGCGGAGCGGAAAAAGGTGGGCCTTTAAAACTTAAAGTTCCACTCGTCGGTCGAGTATTTCTCTTTCACAAGCGCTTCAATTTTATCTTTCGGAATATCCTCAAGTTTTCCATCCGCGTTCCAGGTTTTTTTTAGCGCCTCTTTGATCTCTTTCAAGGAAACTTTCACGTTCGTCACAAAATCCCCGTGCGCCCGTTTTTTCCGGTAATCCGGCTCGGCCGGGGGATGGAGGAGGATGTCCTCCATGAGGCTGATGTCAAAATCGACGAGGAACGTGCCGTGAAAGAGGACGAAATGCCGTTTGCGGCGCTGGGCGTTGCCGGAAAACTTGAGATCGCCGAGCGTGAGATCGCTGGTGCCCCGGATCTTCACGGCGGGGCCTAGCAGAGGGCGCAGCGCCGCCTCGTGACGCTCAAGGACAAAGGTGTTCGTCCGCGTGATGCTTTTCAAGGCGGGATGCCCCGCGATCTTTAAGATCAGCGTGAAGTTGAGGCAGCCCGGGCCCTGGAGCACCGTTCCGCCGCCCGACGCGCGTC
>CAZBAY010000286.1:0-3015 GCA_964489945.1 uncultured Planctomycetia bacterium | reverse complement strand
CAAGATCGCCATCGACAACGCCTCCCGGCCGATACCAAGCTCCCGCTCGTAATCTTCCCTGACACGTTTGGGATTGTAACCCGCAGTCTGGGGATACTTTACAATGAGGCGGGCCAAAGCCTGCCTCCCGATACCAAGCTCATCCTGGAAATTTTTCACAAAGCGGGCCACATTATAACTGGCCAATCTCGGGTGCTTCATGATCAGGCGGGCCAATTCGTCCTTCTGGATGCCCAGTTCTCTTTGAAAATCCTGCCTGACCCTCTCGGGATCCAATTCCGCCAGGACCGAAAATTTTGAAGCAGCTTGCGAAAAGGACTCCCGGTTCATCCCCAACGCCTTTTCAAACGCCGCGGCCGCTGTTTCTGAAGCCATCCGTGCGCCGTTTACAAAATTATGGTAATGCCCAATCTCGCCATCGGGGACAAAATCAGAGTAATTTTCCGTAAGGGATCCGGGTAAAATCATGGGCGGTTTATACGTCAGACTGTATTTTTCAAAGATTTGCTTTTTCAGCTCTTCCACCCATTCAGCCGGCAGTTTCCCTTGTCTAGGGTCCCCAAATATCCTCTCGCGGAAGCCATCAAGCGCTCGTTTTTGCGCGTCATCGTCCCGCAAATGCAGAGCCAGATCACGGAGCGGGATCCATTCTTGATAAAGGATCGTTGAAATTTTTCCCCAGTTCGGGTGGCCAACCATCTGATTAAACACATCCAATCCACTTTCTTCGAGCAATCCCCCGAAGATTTCAACAATTTGGCTCTGCACCCCTGGATTTTTTAATTTTTGGTCTTCAGACAAATTAGTGGGGCTGAGAAAATAATAGATAAAATCCAACAGGTAAAGCGGGCTCTGAAAATTCCCAGGGATATTTTTCATCTTGCCGCTGCTGTCATAGAAATCCGCTAGATGGAAATCATGGAATACAGGAGACAGATAAGGTCTGCCACCGGCCTCCCTCTGGACAAAAACCAAATTGGCGAGTCTCGCGTCCCGAAGAAAGATCCTTCTCGAAAGAAGCGTGGAAATAAGCTCGATCTTCCCTTTTAAAATGATATGGACTTTTAGCCAGTTGCCCTGCTCAACCGCTTTTCTAAAAGCTTTATCAAGATCAAGGCCGCGTTCCTGCTCAAAGAGATCATAACCTTGTTTCATCAAAGTATCCCCCAGAGACGGCGTGATAGAACTCGTTATTGCCACAATCGGAGGTCCCTGGCTTTCCACTTTAGACAACACGTCCACGAACCAGGTGATCCTCTTGCTGAAGCGCTGCATTAGTGGGTTACTAAATTTATAAACCGACCCAAGCATCTGATTTTTTGAAGCTAACAAGGCCCCTAGCACCGTGGCACCCGCTCCCCTTCCTATAATCTGTATTTTGAAATCGTTTAGATTTCTTCCAGCCCACACCGGATTCCTAACAATTCTTTCCCGGATCACCTTCTTTACCGTACGAGTCAAATCAATTCTTGCATTCTCGTCCATACTGTCATCACCCAAATACATCGGAGACGCCCCCGCCATCCGCGCGCCGGTGGAGGGCTCTTCAGAAATACTCTTGAGGGAAGTTAAATAATCAGCGGCGTTCCTGAGAGGGCTCGCGTCATGCAGCAGGAGATGGCGCGGCTTCATCCTTAAATAGGAGCGCCCGTTGACAACGGCCGTGAGAAGCCGATCGATCGATCCGATCCATTGAGGGAGCGCCTCACGGAGCGCCCCGGTTTCGGACGGTTGGCCCGCGGCGGCGGCTGCCGAGAAAGAATCAAGCTGGTGCTGTAAAACGGACATTGTCGTGAACGCGGGAATGAAATGAATATCAAAGAACGGGTGGTTGAGCGGAGTTCTCGGGTTCTTTAAAAGAAAGCGGGCGCGGTCCAGGTAGGAAACTGCCATCGCCAGATAAAGCCGTGACGTCCAGGGCTGACCCGCCGTCCGCGCCCAAAGCACCATCAATTTTTCAAAATCTTCCGCCTTGAGTTGGATCCCGATATCATTCAGGCGGGATTCCGAATCGGAAAGATACACGTAGGCGCTGCGCAGCGACCGGTAAACAAAGGCGTGCTGACCAAGCTGAAAATTCGCAGAAGCGGCCTTGAGATGCTTCTCCAGCTCCTTGAGATCATCCAGAAAATTCTCCGTCACGGCCTGGTTAGTCAGCCCCTCCTCTTCCGCCTGACGCTGGGCGTCCCGCACGTCCTTGAGATAACCCGCGATCCCTTGCGCCACATTTTCGTGTGTCGCCTTCACGCCGGCTTTCAATGGATCATCCGCCATCCGCGCGCCTTGCGGCGGACCATCGGAAGGACTGCTCGGCTCCGGGCGTTTCCGGCGTTCATATTTGGCGAGACTGAAGGTCGGTTCGGCCTCTTTCAGGTTTTGAAGCATAGCGGCCATCGCTTCACTGACACTCGTGATCCTTTCGTAGTAATTTCTGAAAAATCGCGTGACGTCCTCTCCTTCCTCATGCGTGTGTGTCGGCAAAAGGATGTTCTTTAGGTCCTGATGGGCGCGGTTTAGCTTTGCCAGCTGGGGACCGGTGGCGTTCGCTAGCGCTTTGCCATCATCAAATCCGCTTGTTTCAAGAAGATGACTCATTTGCCGAAGAAGATTGAGCTGTTCATGAATGTAAAGCATCAGGACGATCACCATCGACCGGAAATAAAGTTTATACCCCTTGTCCTCGAGGACCTTGTCCAGGTTGGGGGCATTCACCACGATCTCATTCCAAAACAGGTATTGCTTCCTCACGTCCGGGAGGTACGGGTCCAAACCCGACGAGGACACGACGTGTTGGTAAGCCCGCGCCGCTCTCTCGACATTTTCGAGCAACGCGCTGGTCTGCCTGGCCATCCGCGCGCCGGATTTCTTCTCGCCGGATTTCTTCACGACAAAACGAGCCGGCACAGCGCCAAAGATCACGTCCCGGTGGACGGCTTTGATGATCGCTTTGTTGATGTCGAACGTGATCAGAAAATATTGGTCCGTCCCCGGATCAAGAAAGACGATCGCTTCTGA
>CAZBAY010000285.1:0-12672 GCA_964489945.1 uncultured Planctomycetia bacterium | reverse complement strand
CTTTTGGGTAGCTGGCTTATCCGGCCAGCCGATAACCTGTGAGCCTATTAGGTTGTTCCCCCCTTTCGCGGCATAATGTAGGTTATCTTTTATCGCTTTTTTAAGCGTCTTTATCCTAGCACGGCATGTTAATTCTGTGTAACAAAAATATTAACAATTGAAGTCTGCTTAAAACCGCTTATAAGCGTCATACACATACTGGGCAAAATAGATGTCCAGGATCGCCAGGCCCGTAGAGTCGAATACCGTGATATCGTCCCCGGCTGATCGCCCCATCCTCTTCCCTCCGACGATCTCGGGAAGCTCCGCGTAAAGATCCCGCCTGGAGAACAGGCCCTTTGAGACAGGCACGTTGATCTCGCCGCTATGGGATGCCTGCTCCCATTCGTCGACGACGACCTTCGCGCCGCGTAAAATGGCGGGGTCGAGTTCCTCTTTCCCCTTCGCGTCCGCGCCGATGGCATTGATGTGCGCGCCGGGCTTGATCCAGGCTTTTTTGACCAGCGGGCGGCGGGAAGGCGTGCATGTCACGACAATGTCGGCCTCTGAAACACAGCGCTTAATAGTCGCGCCGGGCCTGAGGTTCCGATGAAGCCGCCGGAAACGCCGGCAGAACGCGCGCGCCTCGCCCGTTCCATACCCCCAGACAGAGACTTCATTGAAGTGATACAGGCTCAGGAGAGCGCGCAATTGGTATTCGGCCTGGAGCCCGGCGCCGACGATGGCAAGCTTTCGCGCCCCTGGATTGGCCATAAATTTAGTGGCGACGGCGGCCGCGGCGGCCGTACGGATCGCCGTGATGAGATTGCCCTCGAGCACAGCCATCAGTTCGCCGGTACGCGGCGAGTTCAGAAGGATCGTTCCGTTCACGGTGGGGCGGCGAAGCCGGGGATTTTCCGGGAACACGCTGACCCACTTCATGCCGCAGACCTTCCCCTTTTTGCCTTCAAGGAAGGCCGGCATGGCCCTAAAATCCCCCGCCGGGCGGCCCGGAAGCTCCAGGTAAATTTTTGGCGGCATGAGGGTCTTTTTTCGCGCGGCAAGCTCAAAAGCCTCGCGGGCAAGGCGGAAAGCCGTTCTTTCGTCCAGCAGGCGCCGGATGCTCTTTTCGCTGATAAAGATCAACGTCGTCTACTTCTTCATTTGGCCCAGCAGCGTGTTGATGCGGTTCACGATGCCGTTTAGGTCGTCTTTTTTTCGTGTTTCGATCCTGTGGCCGTAATCCCCGGCAAGCACCCGGTCCAGATCGCTTTCGAGCCGCTCCACAGGCCCCGCGAACCGGTGTGAAATGGCCAGCGCGATCCAGAGGATAATAGCGGCCAGGATCGGCAGCGAAATGGCCAGGAGCCAGTTGACGCGCTCGATCACCGGCACGAGGTTGGCCATGATCGCCTCCGGAAAGCCCATCTGCATGGCCAGTAGATTGAACACGACAAAATAAAAGCAGAGCCCGATGACCAGCGTCGGCGCCGCCATCGCGAGGATCACGATCAAAAGATATTTTGTCTGGATCGGATGACGGATCATCCATTTCGTTCGCATGGTCATGGCGTTATCTCCTTGGCGTTTCCGGCAGTGGAAACAGTTTGCGTTTGATCTTTTAGTTTGAACACGATGTCCCCGAAATCCGATTCCGAATGCGTCCCGGTATTGTCCGAGTCGCTCATCAGCGCGACCGCGCCCAGCGGACGCTTCGGCTCTTTCCCGAAAAGCTTGAGGTAGTCCTGATAAACATTCCTCTCTTCCACCCTCCACTGCTCCTCCTCGCCCTCAGGCGGCTTGCCGCTGCGGATGACGAAAAGCTTCACGCGGTCCGAGAAGGGGCTCGACGCGACCGAACCTACCGGTAATCTCTCGTCCCAGATATACTCAATGACGTTCGAGTTGAAAAAGGTGGAGCCGGGAAAAATGACGTAGATGCGGGCGGCGAAATCATCCTCGCCGCGGTTGGCGAGCTTCTCAGGGTCTTTCTTTTGCGGGAACGTGATCGCGCGCCACCTCCAGGAAAGGTGCAGCGCGGGGGTCACCGCGTAATTGATCTTGACGAAAAGCCCCGAGGACGCGTTATGGCTTGAGGACTTGAGGAAGCCCTGATCATTTTCCGAAAGGACCTGATAGGCCGTCTTGCCTTTAAAGACTTTCTCTTCCCAGTTCTTCAGCGCCGCTGGATTTTCAAATGAGAATTTTCCCAGGAGCTTAAAAGAAGCGCCGAGCGGCTTCTGAAAGACCGGGCGCAGGCCCAGATTTCTCGCGATGAGATGAGAACTCACGAGCGTGACCGCGACGGCCACTTCCAGCAGTAAAATAAGAAGAAGGAGGCGCCTGCGCAGAAACGCGGTCACAGGGAATACCGGTTCGTGATCGGCATCCGCCTGTCCCGGCCGAACGCCTTGGGGGTGATCTTTACGCCAGGAGGCGCCTGCCTCCTTTTGTATTCGTTACGATCCACCATTCGCGCGAGTTTCCGCGCCAGCGAAGGAGAAAATCCCTTCCTCAGGATCGTTTCGATCGAAAGGTCCTTCTCGATATAGTCGGTCAGAAAGCGGTCGAGGACCGGATACGAAGGCAACGAGTCCCTGTCCTTCTGGTTGGGTCTCAATTCTGCCGTCGGCGGGCGCTTCAAAACGCTGGCCGGGATACTGTTCTTGGGGGCCCGCGCATTGCGATGGCGCGAGAGCGCGTAAACGAGCGTCTTGGGAACATCCTTGATCACGGCAAAACCGCCCGCCATGTCCCCGTAGAGCGTGCAATAGCCCGTAGCCGTTTCGCTTTTGTTGCCCGTCGTGAGGACGAGATGCCCCAATTTATTCGAAAGCGCCATCAAAAGGGTGCCTCGTATCCTCGCCTGTACGTTCTCTTCCGTCGTGTCCGGCGCCATCCCCTTGAAAAGCTGGCGGAAGATCTTGAGATAGGCCGAAAAGATCCCGCGGATACCGACCTCAAGACAACGGATCCCCAGGTTTTTCGCGAGTTGTTTGGCGTCCCGTAGTGTGCCGGAGGAGGTGTAAGGAGAAGGCATCGTGACGCCGATGACATTGTTGCTCCCCAACGCGTCAACCGCGATCTGGGCGACGAGCGCCGAGTCGATCCCTCCGCTCAATCCGATCAGCACCTTCTTAAAACCATTTTTCCGCACATAGTCCCGAGTTCCAAGGACCAGCGCTTCGTAAACCTCTTCTTCTCTCCCCAACGTCCGTTCCTTTCTTCCGCGGATCGCACCTGAACGGCTGAACGGAACGGGAATGTCGAGGGTCAAGAAATCTTCCGAGAACCGCTTGGCTTCGGCGGCAAGCTGGCCGCGGCCGTTCAAGACCATGCTGCCGCCGTCAAAAACCAATTCGTCCTGCCCTCCCACGAGATTGTGATAAATAACGGTCGAGCGCGTTCGGACGGCAAGCGTCCGGAGCAGCGCTTCGCGTTCTTTCTGCTTTCCGGCGTGATACGGCGAAGCGGAAATATTGATGAGCAGATCCACCTTACCGGAATAGCCGCGCTTGTACACGGGCGCGTCCTTCTGCCAAATATCCTCGCAGATCGTCAATCCAAGCTTCACGCCTCCGAGGCTCACGACGAGTCCCCTCCGTCCGGGCGTGAAATAGCGCTGCTCATCAAACACGCCGTAATTGGGCAGTTTCATTTTATGATAAACGGCCACACTTTTTCCGTTTGAAAGAAGCGCGGCCGCGTTGGTGAGCCGCCCGCCGCGGTCACGGTCGACAAATCCTACGACGGCGCTCGTGCCCCGCGTGTGCGGCAAAAGCGACATAAGGGTCTTTAAATTTTCCGTGACGAATTTTTCCTGAAAAAGAAGGTCCTCGGGAGGATAACCGGTCAACGCCAGCTCCGGGAACGTGACAAGGTGGGAGCCCTCACGCTTGGCCTGGCGGAGCGCACTTAAAATTTTATCACGGTTCCCCGCGAGGTCCCCGACGGTGGTGTTGATCTGAGCGATCGAAACGCGAAGGATCCGGCTCATCGCGGGTTAGTCGATCTGGGCGCGCTGGACGCGGCCGCTGTAATCAATGTAGATCGTTTTCCATTCGGAAAAAATATCAAGAGCTGTGACCCCCGCTTCGCGCGAGCCATGCCCGCTTTTCTTGACGCCCCCGAAAGGCAGGTGCGCCTCCGCGCCGATCGTAGAGGCGTTGATATACGTGATCCCCGTCTGGAGCGCCTCGACGCTTCTGATCGCGCGCGAGACATCTCGCGTAAACACGCTCGAAGAGAGGCCGTAGAAAGAATCGTTCACGACCCGGACCGCCTCCTCATAATCTTTCACCTTGATGAAAGCGACGACCGGACCGAAAACCTCTTCCTGGGCGATCTTCATTTTTGGTGAAACGTTCGTGAAGACCGTAGGCTTGTAAAAACAACCGTATTTTTTGGCACCCTCGGCGTCCACGCTCCCGCCCAGCGCCAGTTTCGCCCCTTCCCGTCGGGCGCTCTGAACGTGACGGTGGATCTGCTTGAGCTGTTTAGGATTGATGATGGGTCCCACTTCGACGGAGGGGTCGCTTGCCGGCCCCACTTTTACTTTTTTCGCGCGCCCAAGAAAGAGTTTCAGGAATTTATCATAAATTTTTTCATGGAGGATCACCCGTGAGGTCGCCGTGCAACGCTGGCCGCTCGTCGCGAACGCCCCCCAGAGCGCGGCATCGACCGCCAAAGGCAGGTCCGCGTCTTCCAACACTATCTGCGGGTTCTTTCCTCCCATCTCAAGCGACACGCGCTTTAGATTTTTGCCGCAGGCCGCGGCAATGAGCGACCCGACCTTGGAGGAGCCTGTGAATGAGATCATCGACACGTCCTTGTGCTCCACGAGGGCCGCGCCGGCCTCCTCGCCGAATCCGGTGACGACATTGCACACGCCTTTGGGAAGCCCCGCCTCCATCAGGATCTCGCCGAAAAGAAGGGCCAGGAGCGGCGTGTCCTCGGCGGGCTTTAAAACGACGGTGTTGCCACAGATCAAAGCGGGGTAAACTTTCCACGAGGGGATCGCCAGAGGGAAATTCCACGGCGTAATGAGGCCGCAGACGCCGATCGGGCGGCGGACCGTGAGGCACATTTTGTTCTTAAGTTCGGAGGGGACCGTGTGGCCGTAGAGGCGCCTCCCCTCTCCGGCGAAGAAATAGGCGGTGTCGATCGCCTCCTGCACGTCCCCGCGCGTTTCCTTGAGAGTTTTGCCCATCTCGCGGATCATGAGGCGCGCGAGTTCCTCTTTCCTCTCTTCGAGGATCTGCGCGGATTTGAACAGGATCATCGCGCGTTTGGGCGCCGGCATCGCGATCCACGCGGGCAGCGCCTCTTGGGCGGCCCGGACCGCCCGGTCGATATCCGCCGGACCGGAACGCTGCGCGAGGCCGATGATATCGCGGTGGTCGGCTGGATTGACGTCCCGAAACGTTTTCCCGGTCTTGGAGACGACCCATTCCCCGTTGATGAGATTTTTGTGGATCTTCATAATGACATGACGACGCGGGTGCGATCGTCCCGCTGGAGCGACAAGCGATGGAGCGGCAAAGGATGGATCTCTTTTTTCAGGAGCGGCCAGAAGATCGCCAGGAGATTTTCGTCATTCAATTTCGCGCCTTTCAAAAAATCGACGTGAAGCCCCAAGTCCCGCGATTCGAGTTTCCGGATCAAAGACACCCGGACCTTTTCCTCGAACACGGCCTCGGCACTTTCCTCCATCCAGTCCGTCGTGACGCCGAGCGTGTAGTTATAGCCGTAAACCCGTCCGTCCCTGGAAAAACTGGCGCTGAAAGGGAACGTTTTGGTGAACGTGACGTGCGCGGCCGATCCGGTCATTTCCGGCCGATGAGCGCCATAAATTCCATGCGGGTGCTGCGGTCTGAACGGAACGCGCCCAGCATCGTGCTCGTCACGCAAACGGAATTCTGTTTTTCCACGCCGCGCATCGCCATGCAAAGATGGAACGCCTCAATGATCACGGCCACGCCGATGGGCTCGAGCGCTTCTTTCAGGCACGTCGCGATCTGGTTGGTCAGGCGTTCCTGGACCTGCAGGCGCCGGGCGAAAAGGTCGACGATCCTGGGAATTTTGCTCAAGCCAATGATCTTGCCCTTCGGGATGTAGGCGACGTGGCACTTGCCGTAAAAAGGCAAGAGATGATGCTCGCAGAGACTGTAAAGATCGATGTCCTTGAGGACGACCATTTCATCGTATTGTTCCCTAAAGATGGCCTTGTTTAAAACCTGCTTTGCGGTTTTGCCATAACCGTTCGTGAGATAGCGGTACGCCGCTTCCACCCGCTTGGGCGTCTTTTCAAGGCCGTGGCGTTTGGGATCTTCGCCTATCGCGCGAAGCAGCTCTTCGGTAAGGGATGCGATGCTTCTTTTTTTCATAGGGGCATTATACGAAAAAAAACCCGCCCCTGCAAACCGGTTTTATCCGGCCCGCAGGGGCGGGTGTAATTTCGATCGGTGAGTCTTACTCGAGCCGAGCGGTTTCGGGATTCACAAGAGGCTGCTTCTTGGGGATCCAGAAGGTGATGAGGTCGATGACCCCTGCGCCCGTGCGATGGATCGCTCTGCGAACGCCGATGGCACCACCGGCCACGACACCCGTGAGCTGTTCGCCGGTGCTCTTGCCCTTCGCGGCTTCCGCGTGGGTGTGGTCCATGACCTCAACCCAACCGGTAGACACGTTGCGAGAGCCGGTCTGCACGTTCTTCACCTGAGCTTGACCGTCATCCGCTGTGGCACCTGCTGCGTCCGCAAAAGCGGGCACGGAGAATGCCAGAACAACGAACAACATTAGAACGAACGATAATGACTTCTTCACCTATTCCTCCTTATGTATAAGCAGATCATACTACGGGGCGAATTTTAACATAGCGCCTAAACCTATGCAAGTTAAATTTTGTAACTATTAGTTAACGAAAATTAACAAATTGTAGATCGATGTCCAAATTGGACTGTCTTAGGAAACCCATGACCGCTTGCAGGTCGTCGATCTTCGGCGCCTGCACACGCACCTGCTCCCCCTGGATCTGAGGCTGGACCTTGAGTTTGCTATCCCGGATAAGCTTGGAGAGCTCCTTGGCTTTATCGGAAGGGATGCCATTCTGGATCGTGATGACCTGCTTGACGGATCCCCCCACCATTCCCGTTTCCAGGGCGCCGAACTGAAGCGCTTTGAGGGACACATTTCGCTTCACGCATTTCGTCTGGAGCATGTCCACGAGCGTCTTCAGGCGGAATTCATTCTCCGTTTTCATCGTGATCGTCTTTTCCGTCTTGTCCAGTTCGATGGAGCTCTTTGAATCTTTAAAATCAAAGCGCTGGGCAAGCTCCTTCTGCGCCTGGTGGACCGCGTTGTCCACCTCCTGCATGTTGACTTCCGAAACAATATCAAAAGAATGGTCTTTGGCCATCGGTCTCTCCCCTATTTAGCCCGCGGCATAACGCCGGGTCAGTGTAAAAATATAAAGCCCCGCCATGAACGGGCCCGAAAACGCCTCAACGCACGCGGCCAACCGGAACCAGGGCTCTGGCCTGGGCGTGAAATCCCCGTAACCAACCGTTGTGAACGTAATCACGCTGTAGTAGGCGCAGTCCCAGAAGCTGGCCGCCTGATGCGTCGCCGTGCTGACCGGCACCTTAAAAAAATAATAAAACAACGCGAAACCGAAGATAATGGCCAGCGAAGACAGGATCACGCGGTTCGGCTTCTCCGTATAACCCGAAAAAAGGTCGATCATAAGAGACGGGATGAAACGGAGGTCCCGTGAGCGCCAAAAATGCGCGCGCTCCATCGTCAGCTCCCGGTAGCCCGCCCAACTGGCGTCCTCGTGTAAACCCTTACTGTACAGATAGTGCTTGAGATGCCGGTAGGACTCGCAGGCCGCCAAAGGATCTGCTTCCGAAAGCGCGGCTGACTCCTCCCTTTTGGATCCCGGATCGGAAAAATTTTTCTTTTTGAGATAATGCGCGCCTGAAAGATCCGCATTCCACAGGAGCACCCCGTGCATCAGCGCGCCCATGAAATCAACCTCGCGGAAATGCGCTTCCGTCAAAACAGCGCTTCTCAGGTCCGAATGAGAAAAAGAGCAGTGCTCGAACACCGACCGCGTCGCGTGGGAACCGGACAGATCGCTGCCGACAAAATCACAGTTGCGGAACCGCGCGCCGATCATGTCCGAGCCCGAAAGCGTCGTGCCAATAAAATGGACGTTCTGAAACCGCGCCTGCGACAAACTCGAACCCCGAAGGTCGAGATTCAAAAGATCGATGTCCTGGCATTCCACCTTCTTTAAGTTCAGAACGAAGGCGCCCGGACCGAGTCTTTTGATGGATTCAGCAAGGAGCACGGAATAGCCGACGCGGTCGGAATGCGCCCAGCAACGATCCGAAAAACTGATCGCATGCTCATCGCAGCCCTGCTGACGACAGCGAGGGAAATTCAAAGAAGGTCCTTCGCGGCAGCGCCGATCAGGCTTAGATCCCTTACAACCAGAACGCCTTTTTTTTCAAGAACAGCTATCTTCTCCTGGGCCGTGCCGCTCGAGCCTGAAATGATCGCCCCCGCGTGTCCCATGCGTTTTCCTTTGGGCGCGGTCGTCCCGGCGATAAAGGCCGCGACCTTTTTTTTCATATTTTTCTGGATGTATTCTGCGGCCTCCTCTTCCTGGCTCCCACCGATCTCGCCGATCATGAGGACCGCCTTCGTCTGCGGGTCTTTCTCAAAAAGCTCAAGCGCGTCGATAAAACCGGTGCCGATGACGGGGTCGCCTCCGATCCCGATGCACGTCGACTGGCCGAGGCCGACCGACGTGAGCTGCCAAACCGCCTCGTAGGTCAACGTTCCGCTGCGCGAGATTACGCCTACCGATCCTTTTTTATGGATATAGCCCGGCATGATGCCGATCTTGCATTCTTCCGAGGTGATAATGCCTGGGCAATTGGGCCCGATGATCCTTGCGTGCTTTTCTTTCGCATATTCGACGGCGCGCACCATATCGAGCGTAGGGATCCCTTCGGTGATGCAAACAATGAGATTGATACCCGCGTCCACCGCCTCTTTGATCGCGGAGAGCGCAAAAGGAGCCGGGACGTAAAGCATGGAGGCCGTCGCGCCCGTTTTGTCGACGGCTTCCTTCACGGTGTTGAATACGGGGATCGTGCCGACGGAGGTGCCCCCTTTTTTGGGCGTCACGCCCCCTACGAGCTTGGTTCCGTATTCCAGGCACTGCTGAGCGTGGAAACTACCCGCCTTGCCGGTGATCCCCTGACAGATGACTTTGGTGTCTTTATTAATGAGAATGGACATGGCCTGCCTGAAAAGCTTTTGCTTCTCGGACGGCGGCATCTGCCGCCTCTTTGATCGTGTTGCAGGAAATGATCCTAAGACTTGATCTTTTGAGGAGGTCCCTGCCTTCGTTCACGCGGGTGCCTTCAAGCCTCACGATGAGCGGCACTTGGAGCTTCATCTGGGCCGACGCTTGAATGACCCCGTCGGCGATCACGTCACATTTCATGATGCCACCGAAAATATTCACGAGGATCGCCTTCACGCGCTCATCCTGAAGAATGATCTTAAAACCCTCTCTCACTTGATCCGCGGTAGCGCCGCCGCCGACATCCAGAAAGTTCGCGGGTTCTCCGCCGGCGAGCTTGATCATGTCCATCGTCGCCATAGCCAGGCCAGCGCCGTTCACGAGGCAGCCGACATTGCCGCTCATCGAAACGTAGCTCAAGCCGAATTCTTTGGCCTTCCGCTCCCTCTCATCTTCTTCCTCGGGGTCCTTCAGGGCTTTCAGATCCTCGTGGCGAAAAAGAGCGTTGTCGTCAAAAATGATCTTGGCGTCCAGCGCGGAGACTTTGCCGTGCTCATCGAGGACCAGCGGGTTTATCTCACAGATCGAAGCGTCCTTCTCGATAAAAAGCTTCGCGAGCTTCGCGGCAATGGCCGCGATCTGCCTGGAAATGTCTTCGTCCTTGAAATTCTTTTTTATAATAGAAAGAATCTGATCGGCGGAAGGCGTCGACTCAGGGAGAAAGCCGATCTTTTGGATCGCCTCCGGACGTTTGGCGGCGACTTCCTCGATGTCGACCCCTCCCTCCTTGCAGAAAAGGAGAGCGGGCTGCCGCTTGGCGCGATCCATCACGACGCCGAGGTAATATTCCTCCCGGATACGGACTTCCGAAGCGATAAGGACCGCCTTGACGATAGAAACCGTGCCGGCGGACTGTGTGGTTGAAAAGGGTTTACCGATAAATGACCGGCTGACAGATTCGGCTTCCTCGGCTGTCTTGACGAGCCGGATACCGCCCGCTTTGCCTCGGCCACCGGCGAGCACTTGGACTTTGACGACACAGCCGGGATTGGCCATGTTTTTGAAGGCCGCCGCCGCTTTTCCGGCGTCAAAGATGACTTCGGCCTTCGGAACGGGGATCTGGAACGCTTCTAGAACGGCTCTGGACTGGTATTCGTGGATCTTCAAACACCGACCCCCAAACGCTCAAGCTCGGCGACGCCCTGCTTCACTTTATCGGCGGAAAGAAGGAGGCCTTTCTTTTCCGCTTCGGTCAACACGATCTCAACGACCTTTTCCACCCCGTTCTTTCCCAGCTCGGCCGGGACGCCGGAATAAATATCCTTCAAGCCGTACTCCCCGCGCAGATACGCGCAGACCGGCAGCACCTTCCGCTCATTCTTTAGGATGATGCGCGCCATTTCGGCCACCGAACTCGCCGGCGCGTAAAAAGCGCTCCCTGTTTTTAAAAGCGCCACGATCTCGGCGCCGCCGTCGCGCGTCCGTTGCTCGATCTTCGCGAGCTCATCCGCCGGGATGAGGTCCTTCACCGGTTTTTTATTCGCTTTGGTATGGCTCGAGACCGGCACCATGAGATCCCCGTGCCCGCCCAACACGATCGCTTCCACGTCCCTAGGGACCGCGTCAAGGCGCTCCGCGATGAAGTACCGCATCCGGGCCGTGTCGAGGACTCCCGCCATCCCGAAAACGCGCTGCTGGGGAAATCCAGTTATTTTGAACATAAGATGGGTCATGATATCCAAAGGATTCGTCACGACCATCACTTTTGACTCCGGAGCGAATTTGCGGATATTGGCCGCGACCTCCGAAATGATCTTGGCGTTCATCAAAAGAAGGTCTTCACGCGTCATGCCCGGCTTTCGGGCCAGGCCCGCTGTCACAACAACGATCTCAGCGCCCTCGATATCCTTATAATCGTTCGTGCCGAGGATGCGCCGGTCATGCCCCTCGATCGGCGCGGCTTCCATCAGATCGAGCGCCTTTCCCTGCGGCATCCCCGGTACGACGTCAAACAGCACGACGTCCGAGATCCCTTTCTCTAAAATTCTCTGCGCGGCGGTCGCGCCCACCTGCCCGCCGCCGACGATCGCGACGAACGGCTTCCTGATCTTCATGTGAGTATCCTTCCCAAAATTTCGCTGATCTTCCTCGCGTCCGCCTGACCGGCGAGCCTTTCCTGCAAGAGCTTCATTATCCGACCAAAGTCCTTTTTGGAAACGGCACCTGCTTCTTTGGCGGCCGCCACGACGATGACTTCAAGCTCCTTGTCAGATATTTGCTTCGGAAGGTAGCTTTCTAAAATAGCGAGCTCTTTGGTTTCTTTTGCCGCCAGCTCGGCGCGCCCGCCTTTGGAGAACTGGTCAATAGACTCCCGGCGCTGCTTGATCTGTTTCTGGATGACCTGCATGACATCGGGATCTGCGAGCTGCGGGATTTTCTTCTCGATCGCGGCGTATTTCAGAGCGGATTTCAGGAATCGCAGCGTGGAAAGCTTCACCTCATCGCGGGCTATCATCGCCGCTTTAACGTCCTGGTCGATCTTTGCGTTCAGACTCATTTCTAAACTCCCTTTATAGCGCGCCCATTGAAAACAAAAGGGAGATTGTAACGTGCGATACAATCTCCCTTTTAAAACCTTTCGAACCGAACGATCAGGCGGCTGGAGCGGAATCCTCTTCGCCAGCGTGGAGAGGAGCTTGCACCGTTTCAGAGGCCGCTTGGCCCGACGTCTCTAGCGTCCCGACCACCGGGTCACCGATCAGCTCACCGGTCTTGGCAAGGTCGCCTCTAAGGATCGCGGCGGTATTCTCACCCGTCGCCGACAGGACCTTCTCCCCCGTGTTGTTGAGGGTATTGGCCGTCATTTCGCCGGTGTTCACGACAGTCTTGGGACCCCAGTTAAAAAGCCTGCGGAAAAAACTGCCCACGCTCTTTTCTCCCGATCCCGCTTCCGCGAAAGCGCTGGACGTGAGCGAAAGTGAAAATGCGGCAAAAAGTAGGATTGCGAAAAACTTTCTCATTAAAAAAACCTCCTTTTATGATTGGTTTGATGGGTATTATAGGAACAGCGTGTCAGGAAGTCAAGCAATTCAGGGGCGCGAGAGGACTTCGTAGGCCGCGGCGGCGCGCGGGTCAAGGTTTGTGATCAAAAGGACGACACTCTCAACATCCTTGCCGCTAAGATGCTGTTCGGCCAGCTTCTCACGCAGATTCACCCACGTCGTCCCGCCCGCTCCGACCGAGCCTGCATCGAGAGCGATCTGCGACCCGCCCCTGGTAAAGATGACCGCTTGGACAGTCAAACTTTTCCCGCCGCTCCGGTAAGCCACGCCGATCACTCCGGGCAGCGCCCCGCCGGGCCCCTCCGGCCGGAT
>CAZBAY010000284.1:0-3011 GCA_964489945.1 uncultured Planctomycetia bacterium | reverse complement strand
CCCGTATCACGAGCTTCTGCCAGGGCCTCGAGGCGCACCGGGTCGGACGCGGCGTCAAAGCCAAGCTCCTTCTCGTGTCCCTCATAGGGCTCGATGAACTTGACCACGTAACGCTCGTCGCGCTCCCCGGCCGGGATGATGTCAAATTTCGGAAATCCTTCCGGAAAAACGCTCGTGTCCGACCGGACACTTTCGATAAAAGCCTTTGTTTCCCCGACGCTTACACGCTCGAGAAAACGAAGCGACGAGATCCCCGGATAGCGGGCCGGAAGATTATGCGTTTGGATGAAAGCCCTCCACTCGCCGCGCTCCACTTGCTGGCTGGCCGCGAAAAGAGCCTGCATGCCGTAAAGGATGTTGACGTACAGATCGATCCGGTCCGCGATAAGAAGCTTGGCTTCCTCGGCTTCCTTCTCAAACTTGGTGTAAGCCTGATGATTGACGGCCTTATTCGCGTATTGCCAGGCGAAGAACGTGCTGGTGAGAATGAAGAGGATCAAAAAAATGATGACCGGAACGCCGTGCGTCCGGAAGGCGTCCAGCTGGCTTGAGGGGTCTTCGGCGCCGGGCGGGACGACGCGGCCCAGGCGCGTCCGCCTTCTATCGAGAAAAGTCATCTGCCCTTTCCCTTAAAAAGCTTCATTTTAATGCCTGCCTAGAGTGACGTAAAGACAAATCCGAGCGTTTTTCCCGAGACGGGGTCCAAAGTTTTGGACGTCATCGCCGCGGCTTCGTCCCGGCCGCAATCCGCTTCAACTTTTACGACGAGCTTTTTCGGCGGCTTTGACCGGTAATGGACCCTCGCGATGATCTCCTGCCCGAGATAGCACCCCTTCGTGTAGGAAACAAATTCCTCATTGCCGACGTTCAAAAGCATTTCCTCGTCGTAATCAATGCCCTGGACCGGGAGGTTGTTTTTTAGGCGGAACAGCGTGAAGGCTTCCCCGGAAACGTCGGCCGGGTGTTCGTTTTTCGAGAGAATGAGGGCCCCCACCTTCTGGGGGATGCGGAAAGCCCCCTCCTCCGGCCGGACGCCGCCTTCCAGGTCAAAATAAACCCGATAGGCTTCCTCCCGGAGCCGCGTGTCCCCCAAAGCCAAATATTTTTCCAGGTGTTTTTTGAGCCGGCCGAGAAATGGCCGTTCGATGACGATGAGAACCTCGTTCTCGTTCAAAACTATCTGGTCAAAGACGGCCACGATCTTGCCGTGGACGTCGAGAAACGCGTTCCGCGGCGCTTCGAGCGCGTTGGACACGAACCCTTTGAGGAATTCGCACGCTTTGTTCTCGAAGCGCAGGACCAATTTGTTACTTAGAGTGTGTAATTTCATTTGGTAGAATAAGAGTATGGATGCTAAACCTTCGTTCTGGGGCCGGCTTTTTCTGGCAGAACGCCCGTCAATCGCCCTGGCCTTCTTCCGCCTGGCCGTCGCCTTCACGGTGGGCGCCCACATTATTCCCACGCTTCTGCGCCTCGGCGACAACTATCTTAGCACCGCCTTTAAGGAAACGAACGCCTCTTTTTTCACCCCGGGCGTGATCGCGCTCGTCGCGCAAAGTCCCGACGCGCTGATCATCGCGATGACGGCGCTTTTTTACGTCACGCTTGCCTTTTTCGCGGTGGGCCTTTTCTCCCAGATCGCCTGTATCCTCATGACCGCATGCTATTGCTTCTTCTACGCGCTCAATTCCCTGCCTATCGGCACGCTCTCTTTCGATATTCTTCTGGTGACGCTCTTCCTCATGTGCGTCACAGGCACTCACGGAGACTTCTTTTCGCTCGACGCGCTCCGGAGCGGAGATCCGCTTGCGTATAAACGGAAACGCCCCTTTTTCGTCCAACGCCTCCTGCAGCTGCAGATCGCGTCGACCCTTTTCTACACGGCCCTTTTCAAATTCACCGCGGCCCTCCCGGCGATCTTTCTCTTCCTTTTCCCGTCGCAGCTTTTGCTTTTTATCGATCCGGAAAAGATCGTTCAGTGGATCGAAAACCGGAGACGTTTAAATGAGCTTCACGGGCAGGAAAGGCTTGTGTATGACGGTCACTGCCGCTTCTGCATCGGCAGCGTACATAGGATACAGGTGCTGGACCTTTTTAACAAAACGGCGCTCGTGAACTATCAGGAATGGGACGATGTGAAAAAACTGGACGCGCGGCTGACGCGCGAACTTTGCCACAGCCGGATGCAATTATTGGCAAAAAACGGGAAACTCTACGAAGGTTTTTTCGCGTTCCGATATCTGGCCGGAAAGATCGTGCTCCTTTGGCCGCTCGCGCCGTTCCTCTACCTGCCCGGCATGTCCTGCCTCGGCAGCCGCGCCTACGACTTCATCGCCAGAAACCGCTACCTCTTCCATAGCAAAAAAACCTGCACCGACAACGCCTGCTTCCGTTAGAAGTCGTATGAAGTGAAGGTATAGATTTCGGTCAGTGGGTCTTCCCAGCAGCCGGCGGGGAGGGCGGCCTGTTTGGTGCAGAGCTTGTTGAGGAATGTTTCCCTGCTCCACAGGGTTTCCGCGGCAACCTTCGGCAAGAAAACACCGGAATGTGAGCCTTGCCGGATGGCGACGCCGTCGACGCCGAACTCGATGTCGTCAGCGCTTTTGACGCGCTTCGGCGTGCTAAGCACGGAGATCTCGATCTCCAGATCTTTAAGCTCTTCCGGCGTCACCGGCGGAAAACGCTCGTCCTTCACGGCAGAACGGATCGCGGTGTCGCGCACCGTCAAGTAAAGCGGATCCTTCAGCGAAAATTGCCCGACGCAGCCGCGAAGCTTTCCGTCTTTCCGGAGCGTCACAAAGACAGCCTTGCCCTCCTTAAGCGCGGGATCGTTCACGCGAAACTTTGGCACACGCCCCTCCGTCACGTAAGTATTCACCGCTTGCCGGGCGATCCTCAATAATTTTTTCCGCTCTCGGGCTGTCAGCGCTTCCTGCCCGGCCTCTTCCCTTCGAGGCGGACTCTTCGGCCTTCCTTTATAAAGCGCCACACTGCCATAACCCACCACCCGG
>CAZBAY010000283.1:0-3532 GCA_964489945.1 uncultured Planctomycetia bacterium | reverse complement strand
CAAAGGAAATCAGGTATAATAAATTTATGTCCTCCCGGTATTTTCCTCCCCAACAACTTACTCAATTCAAACAGGACGGATTTCTCGTCGTCCGGCAAATGTATTCGTCGGAGGAAGTCGTGAGCCTGTCGCGCTGGATCGACGAGGTCGTCGCCTGGCCGCCGCGCGCCGGTAAAGAAATGAAATACTTTGAGGAAAGCCTTCTGAAAACCGGAAAAAAAATATTATCGCGCGTCGAGAAGTTCACCGACTTCCACACGGGATTAAGAGATTGGGGTCTCGCGGACAAAATGACGGGACGTGTCGCGGAGCTTTCAGGTGAGCCGGTCGTCCTCTTCAAGGATAAGGTCAATTTCAAACTGCCGGGCGGCGGTGGCTTCAAGCCTCACCAGGACATTCAGCCCGGCTGGGATGAGTACGCCAGTTACTTCATTTCGGTTCTCGTTACGATCGATGATTCCAACGAACAGAACGGCTGCCTGGAACTGGCGGCAGGGCACCACACACGGGGCCTGATCGGGCGAAAATGGGAACCGCTGGAAGGAAAGGAACTGGAAGGAATAACCTTCAAAAAATACCCGATGAAACCGGGCGACGTTGCCTTCTTTGATTGCTTCGTACCCCACCAGTCCGAACCCAATCTCACCGACACCCAGCGGCGCAACATCTATCTCACCTACAACAGGTCAAGCGAAGGTGACCAACGGGAAAAATATTTTTCTGACAAGCGGAAAAACTATCCGCCCGATTTCGAACGTGAAGCGGGAAAAGAATACGCGTTCAGGGTGTGACGCGTTTTAAATGCGCGACGATCTTCGCGCGATCCTCCGGAAAGTCCATCTCCGTCCAAAAATAGCCGTCCATCGGTACGAGTCCGATCTTCCTTTTTCTCATTAAAATATTGTAGGTCTCCTCATACTCGACCCCCGTTCTTTTTTCGCGGATAAATTTTTCAAGCGCCCGGCGCAACACCGGCGCGTCCTTCGGATCCAGTTTCAGAAAACCCACATTTTCGCCCAACATTTTAAGGCGCGGATCGCTTTTTTTTGAAATGTAAAAAGGGCGGCCATTTTTGGCCATCAGCATCATTTCCTCCCCGGAACTTTTGACACGGCGGTCGACTAAAAAAGAGGACTGTTTCGAGCGGAGGAGGGACTTCAGCGCCTCCGCCGGAAAATAAACGTCAGCATCCATGATGACACAGCCGCCGTCAAACTCGTGGCGGGCCGTAAAAAGAGAGACCACACTCCCCTTGCGGTACGCCTTGTTCAAAATAAAGCGGATGCGCAAGCCACTGCCTTTTTTCCGGCACTCTGCCTTGATCTTCTCGCGCAGATGCCCGCAAACGATGACAACTTCCTTCACGCCGGCCTTGCGGAAGGCGTCAAAATAGCGGGACAGGAGATTTTCCCCCCGCCGGCCGATCGGGACCAGACACTTCGGAAGTGATCTCGTGGCTTTGCCAAAACGTTTACCTACGCCTGCGGCCAAAAGGATCGCCTTCACACGCTCTCCAGGAAAGTTTTCAGACCGCTGCGATATTTTTCTTCTGATTGCTGGTAACCCTCATTGTGAGGGCCGGTGATCTCAAGGAATGTTTTCGGCTCATTCGCGGCTGCGAAAAGTTTTTCCCCGTGTTTGAAACGCACGAGTTGGTCGTCCCGGCTATGGATGACGAAGACCGGGCATTTTATTTTCTGAAGTTTCCCCAGTGTATCGTAGCGGTACCGGAGAAACACGCGGATCGGAAAGCGCGGATAAAGCTCCGACGCGATATCTGGAAGCGACGTGAAACCGGACTCGATAATCAGCGCCCTCGGCGGGTGTTTGACGGCCAGATCCGCCGCGATAGCGGCTCCGAGCGAACGCCCGACAAAAATGATCTCCTGCGGACGGACTCCTTTTTTTTCGATCAAAAATTTCCACGCCGCCTCCGCGTCTAGGTACGTGCCCTTCTCCGTCGGGCGCCCCTCGCTTTTTCCGTAGCCGCGGTAGTCGAAGATGAACACGCTGAAACCCAGATCGTGGTACCGGCGGAGCTCATCCAGCCGGTGGGAAATATTGCCCGCATTGCCGTGGCAGAGAAGCACGACGCCCTTTTCCAGCTCCGCTTTGACAAACCACCCTGAAAGCGTCAGCCCATCGGCGGTCTTGAACTTAATATTTTCAGAGGTGAGGCCCTCCGAAAATGGGGTCGCGGTCCACGGCTTTTTGGGGAAATAGATCTGTTTGGACTGTTCAAAAATAAGCGGGATATAGTTCCAGGCAAAAAAAGTAAAGAACCCCAGCGCCAGAAGCAGGATAAGCGCCAAAAATACGATCACTTTTTTTAGAAAGGTCTTCACGCGTCCTAGCTTACTCTCCCGGCGAGTATCCCGTCAATTTTTAGATGAAAGTCCGCGCCGCCCGCCCCCTCAAAGTAATGTCTTGAAAAATCCGGGACGATAAAAGATAATAAATCGTCTGTATGGTCCTAGTCCGTTTTTTTGGCTCGCTTGCCTTCGCGGTTTTCCTCATTGGTTCGCTCGCGTTGATCCTCATCGTTTCGACGCTTTTGGAGTCGGCCTATGGGACCCCTTTTGCCCAGAAGATCTTTTACCAGGCCGGTTGGTTTGACGTTTTTCTGGGACTTTTAGCCCTCAATATCTTCTGCTCGGCCGCGCTGCGTTTTCCTTATCAAAGGAAGCACACGGGCTTCGTCACGACGCATGCCGGCATTCTTCTGCTCCTGGCCGGTTCGCTCCTGTCGCGGCTTTTCGGGGTCGAAGGCCAGATGATGCTTTTTGAGGGCGAGGGGAAAAGTCATCTCCTACAAAGCGTTTACCAGATCGTGGCGCACAATCCGGGCAAGATCGATTTTGCCGCGGACCTCACCGCCTCCGCGGCCAACCGCCCGCCTTTCCAGATCGGACGCGGCCTGGCGCTTCAGATCCACCGCATCGAGGAAAATGCCGCCGAACACAACTCGATCGACGAAGGAAAGGAAGACGCGCCGGTCAATCACGCCATTGAAGTCACGCTTGCCAGCGAAATGGCCGGATTCCGGCAAACCCTTTGGCTTGTCGAAAAAAGCCCCTTTAATCCCCATTCGTTTTTCGTGAACGTGGGCCCCGCGTTTCTTGAGTTGAGGGACAAGGCGGCCGGGCCGCAAACGGCGTCGCCATCGCTCACGTTCATTTACGAAGGCGAAACCTGGTCGTACGAATCGGTTTCTTCGAAGGGCCGCCTCGCCGGAGGGGTGGCAGCGGGCGCGACAGCCCCCACAGGCTGGATGGATTTCACGTTTCAAGCGGGAAAAGTCTTGAACCGGGCCGTGGTCTCAAGACGCGTGAAGGCCGCTGCCGAAGGCCAAAGAGGGCAAATGGCGGCCGACATTTCGCTGTCTCAAAAGGGAGAGACCCTTTTCAGAGGATGGCTCTTGGCGGAACAGCCTCGCTCATTCTCCACCACCGACACTCAGCTCCAGATAGCCATCCGTGAAAAGCGCTTCACGGTCCCCTTTTCACTCGTTTTAAAAGACTTCCGGAAGGTG
>CAZBAY010000282.1:0-5640 GCA_964489945.1 uncultured Planctomycetia bacterium | reverse complement strand
GGGCTTCTTTCCAGCAAGGGTTTGATTTTGGTCAGGGCGCCATCACGGCGATCAATAACGGGCTCCTGCGTGGCGCCACTTCTATCGGGATTGAATACCTCACGCAACAAGCCGATCTTGACCCGCTGCTTGGGTCTCTTTCGGCCCGCGCCATCACGGGGGCGATTGAGGGACTATTTCAGATCTCAGAACCAAACCCGGACTATGACCCTCTCGATCCTTCGATGGGCCCCCAATATTTTGTCCGATCACATAACATTTTCGAAGGGATTTGGAATGGGATGACGGACTCGGCCTTGAGCATGATGAGGCTTGGCATATCCGGCACAGACTCCTGGTCTCAGACGCAGTACCTTCAGAGGGTAATCAACTTCTCGGATGTTATAAGGGCAGAAGGCTTTGCCCAAGCCATTGAGAACGTCGCTGCCCAGGTTTTCCATGAGGAAGCTATAAGCTCCATCTTAAAATATTTCCCGACGATAGGGGCTTTTATCCAAGACGCCTTGGACGGAGACAAAACTCAAATTGTCCAGAGAGACGGCGTAAATTTTCGTCAGTTTAACGCTCCCAACGGTGATTACATAATCTCCGACATGACCGGTACGAATATTATTGAAGTAAAAAATGGAAACTATGTTATGCGGGGCATTCTTGGAATAGATCGGCAGACCGGAGCGTGGGGAGTAAGAACTGGGACTGTCACACAAACGTATTCAGACGGAACCGAAGTTGTAAATGTATACCTTAATGGCGGTCTTGTCGATGTGCAGATAATCAGCGGTGACACTGCACTTACTAACATAAAGCCATTCAGCTTCACGATGAAGGACGTCAGTTTTAACAGTGATGGCAGCCTCAGAGATGCGGATATCGAAAGCACAGGGAATGAATTCACATTCAGAATAAGAGGTTCCGATCTTGTGGAGTTTTCTACCGACATTGGGTCATCACTTACTGGTGCTGAAATATATCTTCTGACCCAAATGGGTTATTCGCGCGAAGATTTGTTAAATACGAAAGTTCTTTACCGTAAAGAAGGTGACCAGTGGAAAGTGTTGCCCACATTCCAAGTTCCATCAAATGTTACTCACAATTATTTAAATGAGGAATTTTCCTCATTAACTTACGAAGACTCCATGAAGAATATTATTGGCGCATTTTCTGTTCATAAAAATCTAGAAAACGACGATCTTTTCTCTAATCTTTCTGAATATGCGCGGATACAACTGGGTGAAAAACTAGTCTCTAAATTCACCAGCTTGATGCTTGTGAATAATCCTGTTGCCAAGATAATCGCCGGCACGTTAGGATTAGACGATGCAATCGCGGAAACTTTCTACCCAAGTCGGAATCTTCCGAACATTGAACGGCGTTTTATCCTGGGCGTTGAGGAAAAATTTCTTGAGTTCCTCGGCGACGATACCTTGATGAACAAACGCTATAATCACGCCGCCGTAGTGTATAACCCTACTCAAACTGAGGAGACGGTTAACAATTTTTTGGAAGCGGCTTTTAAGCAAATACCGCTTCTTGGGAAAATAAACGTGAGTCTTCCCCAGCCAGGCGAAGTAACCCATATCATTCACTTCGAAACGTACGACCAATATGGGTACTTTCACAGAGGAGAGTTTCAATTTATTTATGGAAACTACGCAGTGACGGACGGCATTGCAACATTCACTAGAAATGCTCCGGTGCAGGTGCAGCTATCCGTGTATAAATCGAATATGCCGAACGATCCTAACTATGTGTTTGGTATGACAAAAGAATATGAAAGTGGGATAGTCCCGGCTGTATGAGACTAGCAAAACCTCTACCTATAATTATTTGTTTGCTACTCATCTTAGGCGTTGTTCAAGGATGCGCCAGGGAGCAGCGATTTGTCCCAGATTTTTCAACGCCGGAAACCGCTTTTCGCACCACATTTTTCGCGGTTAAAAACAAAATGTATGGAGTAGTGCTCGATAGTATGTCAAATGATTACAGGAGAAATTTCGGGCCGGATCAACAAACTCAACAAGAAACGCTTAAATTGTCAGGACGTAAAATAAAGTACTCCCCCGATTGGGAGAGAAAAATAATCAAAGTTGAGTACGGACCATTTGAGGATGGCTCTGACGCTAGAGTAATCTATGATGAGTATCAAGGGGGGAAGCCAGTTTTTTTAAGTGCCAGTATGCCAATGGTCAAAGAAGATGGGCAGTGGAAAATAGCCTTGCTAAAACCACAAAGCGCCACCGCCGAAGAGATCGCAGCTACGCAGAAAAGAACAAGGGAAATGATTGAAACAGAATACGTCTTGGACGAAGAACAAAACGCTTGGGTGCCCGCAAAGAAACAAACAACCTAAGTCAAAGTTCTAAACCGTAAACCGGCCGATGTCCGGTTTAAATCAGGACGTGAGCCCCAAGGAGGGTCATGCGGGTTATTAACTGGGTCATTATATTTGTTTTATTCATCTTAATAGGTACGTCATCGTATGTATGGGCTGCTGACGTAGGGTATTCATTTAAGGTGGTTGATTTTAAACCCGAGACAAGCGTTGTTACTCTGAGTAGTTGGGGCGGTGCGGGTGGTCCCGGCCCTGAGCAGCCGGCATTGGTCGTTGAAGTGACGGCTCAATTGGTTTATAACAAAACAGTCAATGGGAAGATCGAAGGCGCGCTTGAACGTGTGGGTGAACTTAAAAGCTCAATTACGTTGAAGCGTTCAGAAAAGGAAGGCTTTCACGCAGATATACTAAGCGGAATCATGTTTTTGCCTGATTCAAAATCGGTTGGCCGGCCTGTTATCTCGTCTCATTCTAAGCTGGATGGGATAAATGCCGAGAAGATCAAGGAGCTAATTAAAAAAGAAAATATAGAATATCGGAAAATGATCCTGAATTCAGCCTGGCAGGCTGTTGTAGAGGGGGTAGGGAAGCAAGGAAAAATAAGCATCAAGAATTTTGACGATCCGCTGATTAAAGATGGCGTGGACAAAATGATACAAGCGTTTGTTGATAGGACGATGTCAGATTTTCCTGAAAGACTTGAGAAGATGATCTTAGCATTTCCAGATATTGAAAAAAAATATCAAGAAAATCGAGTTTCAAATAGTTTCCCAGTAAAGAAAGATGCGACCGTTACAAGTTCTGCGCCAGTTTCTCAGAAAATACTAGGCGTTGTTTCCGAAGATCCGGCGCCGCGTGGTACAGCAGTTTCAAAGCATACCAGTGCGTCCGCTGATAAAGACAGGGATTTACAGTCGTATTATGACGAGCTTGGCGTAAAAAGAGAAAAAATATAGTTTGACCTGCGCACGCTTTACTTGATATGATGATCACAGATAAAAAAGTCAGAAAAGAGCATGTTGAGGAGGGGCGATGAAAAAAATACTCCTTAAACTCAGCCTAACACTATCGATAGTGTTAGCAGTTTCCTGCCTTAGTCCCGCACTCCTTCAAAAAGCCTTCGCTCTGTCTGTCGGTTCTATACACTACTCGGATAATGATGACAGTTATTTCCGCCGCTATCATATCGCCGATGGCAGGCGAATCGATGCGGTTTTGTCATCGGGCGAGGCCTTTTTTTCCGACATCTCTCTGAGCAGTGGTTCCGTTCCAGAAGTTTCAGCTTCCTATGTCCCCAACGATCCTTATTACTCCTCTTCCACCGGGCTTGTCTACGACCTTTACGACGCATGGTGGCTTCATGCCCTTGATATCGAAAACGCCTGGGAATATACACAAGGGGGAGGCGTGACCATCGCGATCATTGACAGCGGGATCTCCTTTGAGAATCCGGATCTCGCGGCCAACGTCTGGTATAACGAGGCCGAGCTCTATGGATTGGCCGGCGTGGATGATGACGGGAACGGCTATGTGGATGATATCAGGGGCTGGGATTTTGAAAATAATGACAATGACCCCCTCGATGATGATGGTCACGGAACCCATGTGGCTGGCATTCTGGGCGCGGTGGGGGGGAACAATTACGGGATCATCGGCGTGGCGCCTGAAAGCAATATCATGGCCGTTAAGGTTTTGGACCAGTACGGCGCAGGGTATTGGTCCAATGTGATACTGGGGATAAGGTACGCGGCGGACATGGGCGCCAAAGTGATCAATCTTTCATTGGGGGCGGAAGCCGCTTACGTGCCCGTCAATGATCTTTATGACGCTATCGTTTACGCCCGCAGCAAGGGGTCCTTCGTTGTCGCGGCGGCCGGAAATGATGGCGCGGATATCGCTCAGATGGTCCCGGCTTTTTTTGACGAGGTCATATCGGTGGGCGCGCTGACCCCCCCTTATTACGGTCTCACACCGTTGCAGCGGGCTTCATATTCGAATTACGGCGAAGAACTTGATTTCATGGCTCCCGGAAGTAAGATCCTGTCGCTTGCGGGAGACGGCAATTTTGTTTATGCCGGCAGTCCTGTACCCAAGGATGGTAATAATTGGCCTTCCGACCCTGACTTTTCGATCGCCAGCGGAACCTCGATGGCGACGCCGATGGTCTCAGGCCTGGTCGCTTTGATGCTCTCAGTGGATCCCCTGCTTTCTTTCGATGATATCTATCGCCGCCTCAAATTCTCTTCCCAGGACATGGGCGCCGGCGGTTTTGATAACTATTACGGTTACGGTTTGATCGACGCTTACAAGGCCATTTCCCATGACTACTATGACAACGGCGCTTTGAAGACCTACTGGCTTTTTGCGCCTGACGTGGCGGGGGTGATCGAGTATGGCTACGACCTCGGGGGAAATATCATAGAAAAAATGGAATTTTTGGGTGCCTCCTACCGTTTTAGGGAGTATTGGCCCGGGACCAGTCTTCTGAGATCCGAGGAGCTCTATGACATCCAGGGGGTATGGCAGGGGACGATCCATTATGAGGCTGACGGCGTGACCGTGCAAAGCCAGGAAGTCCCGAGCGGAGGGGACCTCTACTACTTTGACCGCTTCAGGAGGCTCATCAAGAAGGAGCTCGCATCCGGCGACGTCCTGGATTATTACCTGACGGGAAATCTGAAGAGTTTTTATGAGGCTTCAACGGGCATCACGTATGAATATCGCGATGAAGATTGGGGCGGTGACCATGTGGGGAGACTTGCCAAGAAGACCTATCCGGACGGCAGCGAAGCGCGTTATCTGGCCTATTGGCCGGGCACGGAGATCGTAAAGATCGAGAGGCGATATGATACTGCCGGCGCGCTTGTCGGGCATTACACGTACTTTGCAAGCGGCAACCGAAGCACTTACTACAACGTGCTGACGGGTGTGACGACGGATTATCTTAACGAAAATTATTTCGGCGGCGGCGTGGGCCGTGTTTCCAAGATCCTCTATCCGGATAACATCGAAGAGCGGTTCGACTACTGGTCCACGACGGGCGCGAGAAAGTCGAAGACCGTGTATCGGAGAGGGGCCTACGTGTCTATAATCAACACTTATTTGTACGAGATGCTAGAGATGTACACCTACTACGAAAGCGGCAATCTTTATACGCATCATGTCATGGGCACGTCGCTCTATACCTATTATTTCGATGAGAATTTTTACGGTGACAATACGGGACGAAAAAAGGAGGAGTGGGAGGGGGATGACCGGCGGATGTACATCTCCTACTGGGATGGGACGGACGTTCTGAGGATAAGAGA
>CAZBAY010000281.1:0-4394 GCA_964489945.1 uncultured Planctomycetia bacterium | reverse complement strand
CTTGGGCGGGATCGATGGTCTCTTGCATATTACCGACATGAGCTGGGGCCGGATCGGTCATCCGTCTGAAATAGTTAAAGTCGGCGACAAGATCGACGTGATGATCCTGTCTTTTGACAAGGACAGCATGAAAGTGTCGCTGGGTTTAAAGCAGAAGGATGGCAACCCCTGGACCGATGTCGATCAGAAATTCCCGATTGGCTCGAAGGCCAAGGGCCGCGTCGTGAACGTCGTTCCCTACGGTGTTTTCGTGGAGTTGGCCCGCGGGATTGAGGGGCTGGTCCACGTTTCCGAGATCTCCTGGTCCAAACGCATTACGAACCCGGGCGACATTTTCAAGGTGGGCGATCCGGTGGATGTGATGGTGCTGAATATCGATAAAGAGCACGAGAAGATCTCGCTTGGCATCAAGCAAACCGAGTCCAATCCCTGGGATGGCGTTGATCAGCGCTACCAGGTAGGGATGAAAGTCAAAGGGGTTGTCCGGAATCTGACCGATTTCGGCGCTTTTGTTGAGCTTGAGGAAGGCGTCGACGGTTTGGTTCACGTTTCCGACATGTCCTGGACCCGTAAGGTCAATCACCCGAAGGATGTGCTGAAAAAAGGCCAGGAAGTGGAGGCGATGATCCTGATGATCGATCAGGCCGCCCGCAAGATCGCCCTCGGCCTGAAGCAGCTCATCACGGATCCTTGGGAAGAGATCGCTTCCAAACTTTCTCCCGGATCGCTTGTCATGGGCGCCGTGACCAAGGTTGCCAGCTTCGGTGTTTTTGTGGAGATCGAGAAGGACGTCGAGGGCCTGCTCCATATTTCGGAGACGGACCTTGCTTCGGCCCAGCTTCTGGAGGCCACGTTCCCGATCGGCAAAAAAGTGCAGGCACGCATCGTGAAGATCGACGTGCCGGCCCGCAAGATCGCCCTCAGCACCAAAGGGGTTTCTCAGGCTTAAGTGGACGTTTCAAAGGAGCTTAGCCTTCTTTGCCGGAATGCCGTCGACGTCATCTCCCGCGAGGAGCTCGAGGTGCGTCTGCTGTCCGCAAAAAAGGAAAAAAGACCGCTCCGTATCAAAGCCGGCTTTGACCCCAGTGCCCCCGACATCCACCTTGGCCACACCGTTCTATTAAGGAAGCTGCGCGAGTTCCAGGACCTAGGCCACAAGGTCGTCTTTATCATAGGCGACTTCACCGCCTTGGTCGGGGATCCCACAGGTCAGACCAAAACCCGCCCCGTTTTATCCCCAGCCCAGATCGATGAGAATGCCAAGACCTACCAGGAGCAGGCGTTCAAAATACTGGATAAAGACCCAAAAAAGATCGAAATTGTGCGTAATAGCCAATGGCTTGGCGGGCCTGATATGTTCCGCATTCTCTTCCAGCAGATCGGCCCTCATGTGACCGTTGATCAACTGCTGGTGCGGGATGATTTCGACAAGCGGAGGCAGGCTCACCGGCCGATTGCTTTTCGTGAACTGATGTACCCGGTCTTGCAGGGCTATGACTCCGTTATGGTGAACGCGGATATCGAGCTGGGTGGAACGGACCAAAAATTCAATTTATTGATGGGCAGGGACTTGCAGTCTCAGTTCGGCCAAAAACCGCAGATCGTCATGACTTTCCCTTTATTGGTGGGCCTCGACGGGACACAAAAGATGTCCAAATCACTCGGCAACTATGTGGGCGTCACGGAAGACGCGAAAAACATGTTCGGAAAGATCATGTCGGTACCCGATTCCCTAATGGCAACCTATTTCGCGCTTTTAACCGGCTGTGCGGAAGGGGAAGCCGGACAGCTGCCCGAACTTATCCTCTCAAAGCCTCGCGACGCAAAGGAACGTCTGGCCGTCAAAATCGTGTCCGGGTATTATGGCGCAAAAGCCGCTCAGCATGAGGCTGAGGAGTTCAATCGCATTTTCAGGGACAAACAAAACCCTGAAAATCCGGAAGAGCTTTCTTTACGGGAAAAAGAGATTTGGGTCGTAGACCTTTTAAAAAAGGTCGGGGCGGCTGCTTCCGGCGGGGAGGCCAGAAGGCTGATCCAGCAGGGGGCGGTAACTCTCGATGGCGAGAAGATCACCGACGAAAAGGCCATCCTGAAAATTAAGGAAGGGGCGCTTCTCAAAGCAGGGAAAAAGAAATTCGTTAAGTTAGTCGTTCAAAAATAGAGATTTAATGAGTGGCGTATTGTTTTTTTAAGCAAAATCATGTACCATTTGAGTATATGGCAAACCATCAAAGTGAGGGAGAAATAATGCGTTATACGCAGTTTCTAATAGTCCTCATGTTATTCTTCGCAGCTCTTTTCATGCTCGCGGTTCCGGCGCAGGCCCAGGAGATGATCAGCCAGGCAAATGTCCTGGACGTCACCGGTGAGGCCATGTTCCAAAAGGCCGGCGGGGCGGATTGGATGTCGCTGGAGAAGGGCATGGTTCTTGAGGAAGGGGACTCGATCAAGACCGCCGAAGCATCCGAAGCCAAGATCGAGATCATGGGCGAGCGGAAGACCGCTGAACTGACGATCCGTGAAAGCAGCCGGTTCAAGCTGAAAACCATGAAGCATGACACTGAAAGCGACGCGGAACGCACGCTTTTGGACATGGAATCCGGCAACGTGCTGGTCAAAGCGGAAAAGCTGATCGGGGAATCTACGTTTGAGGTGAAAACCCCTACGTCGATCGTTGGGATACGCGGAACGATGTTTGAGGTCAATATTTCGGCGAACCCTTCTTCCTGAGGAAAAGTTCCTTAAAATGATGCCAAAGCGAATGGGCAATCTATGAGATTGCCCTTTTTTTTGTCCAGGATGGAGAATCTTAGCCAGTCCCGGCACGTGATAGCCCTACTTATCTTCGCCGTTGTTTTTTTTCTTTATCACTTCCAGGTCCTCAAACGCTTTGAACTCGTCACGTATGATTACCGCTGTGTACTCAGGGGGGAGCGACCGACTGATCCGCGCATAGCCGTTATTGAAATCTCCGACGACAGCGTGGCCAAGATCGGGCAGTGGCCATGGGATCGCAGCTGGCACGCCACCCTGATCAAGATCCTCAAAGAGGCGGGTGCGCGGGCGGTGGTGTTCGATGTGATTTTCAGCGAGACCTCGAAGCCCAACGAGGATGCCGCGCTGGCGCAGGCGATCGAGGCCTCGGGCAATGTGTATCTGGCGGACGTGATCGAAGAGTCCCCGGCCACCGGCAAAATGAAACTCCTGTCTTCGCTCCCTGAAATCAGGGCGGGCGCCAAAGGGAGCGGGCATATCAATCTGCGCGCGGATATCGACGGAACGATGCGGCGGATCGAACTTTTCAGAGAAGTGGGCGGTAAGCGTGTTCCGCAGCTTTCTTTTCAGGTGGCGCTCGACGAAATGGGTGTGGATCTGAAAGATGTTCAAAGCGAGAAAGGTGGGCTTACGATTCCCGCCGGAGGAGGGGAGCTCCTCGAGCTACCGCTTGACCGCAAAGGCTATTTTATACTCAATTGGCCGGGACGATGGAGCAAGACCTACCAGCACTATTCCTATGTGGACGTCATCGCTTCCTATGCGGCCCTCAAAAAGGGCCTTCCTCCAGCTATACGGCTGGAGGATTTCAAGGATAAATTCTGCTACGTAGGCACCACAGCGACAGGCCTGTTTGATATCCGCCCTACGCCGCTCGAACCGGCTTATCCCGCCGTCGGCGTCAATCTGACTGTTCTAAACAATTTGCTTGAAAAGAAGTTCGTCCGTCCGCTTTCCTACTTACAGGACCTAAGTATCCTTGGGCTTCTCATGGTCATTCTTTTTCCGATCATGCAGATGAGGAACTACTTCCGGACGGCTCTTTTCACGGTCGGGTTAGCCGTGGTCTATGTCATCGCCGCGACAGCCGTGTTCGTGTATTTCAGCCTTTGGGTCAATATCGTTTATTCCCTGGCGCTCGTGCTGGCCATCTACTTTTTTGTCTCTTTGTACGATCAGCTCGTCGTGACGATCGAGCGGACGAGACTTCTCAAGCTCGCAACCAGGGACGCATTGACCGGTCTTTATAATATAGGTCATTTCAAACTGCTGCTCAAAGCGGAGCTTACGACGGTGGCGCTCCGGCGCGAAAAGAAGCTCTCGATCGTGATGAGCGACGTGGACAATTTCAAAAAGACGAACGACACCTACGGCCACCAAACGGGGGACGTTGTTCTTAAAGAGGTGGCGGCGGCCTTCAGAGATAATTGCCGCGCTTTGGACGTCGCGGCGCGCTACGGCGGGGAGGAAGTGATCCTGATGCTGCCCGGCGCAAACGCGGAAGAGGCTGCCAAGGTTGCCGAGAAGATTCGCAAGATTATCGCCGATAAAGTGTATGAGCATGAAAAGGGGAGTTTTTCTACAAGTGTCAGTATGGGGGTTGCTCAGGTCATCCCGGA
>CAZBAY010000280.1:0-8146 GCA_964489945.1 uncultured Planctomycetia bacterium | reverse complement strand
AAGGCACGGTCAACGCGTTACGGACATTTTCGACATCACGGGGGGCGATCGATGGAGATGCCGTTTTATGCAGCACGTCCAAAGCCCTCCCCAATGACGCGTGGGCCGCCTCAATTTTCGCCTTATCGACATGGTTGCTGTTGAGCTGCTGGAGCGCTTCCTTCAGAGACGCCTCCACCGGCGTCTCCCGGACATTCACGATCATATTCCGGATCTTTTGCTTGATCTTGCTGAGTTCGCCCCCAGGGATCTGCGTTCTCATTTTTGGAGCATCCGGACGGATCGCCTTGAGCTCGACTTCCGTATCCCGGAAAGGCAGCTGTTCGATCTCCCTGATCCTGCGGTCGATAGCGCCGCCGACATCGTCTCTGTCCGGCATCGCCCGCAGAATGCGGACGGCTTCCACTATAAATTTGGTGTTCAATAAGCCTCTCAATCGGTCAGCCGCTTCGGGGTGCATTTTCCCTATCGTGCTGTAGTAGGTCGGAAGGACCTTCACATCCATGGTGCGGATCGCTGAGCGCAGGAGCTTGAGGAAATTCATATCGTTTTCTTTCTGAATGAACGCAATGATCTCGTCCTTTTTGGCCATACGCGCGCCGGACGTGCCCCGAATGGCCTCTAAAGCCCTCCTGATCGCCGGGCGAAGGTCCGTGATGACGAATCCGGAATTAAGATAAGAAAGTTTGGTCTCATTCAGCGCCTCTTCGAGAGCGGGAATGGCCTGCTGCGCGCCGGGGCCGATCGCGCCCAGTGTGTTGACCGCGCTCCATCTCAGATGAATGCTCCACTGCGCTCCCAAGACAATGTCCGACAGGAAAGGCACCGCGTCCTTTGAGGCGGGGCCGATCTTTCCCAGCGCGATGATCGCGCGGTTCACGGATTCATGATTCCAAAGGGGATCCTTTCGCGAGCCCAACAGATCGATCAAAAGCGGCGCCGCGGCCTTTGCCTCCGGGCCTACCAGGCCAAAGAGCTGGATCGTTTCATAGCGCAGCTCTTGGCTGCCGCTTTTAAATACGTCCAGGAGAGAAGGCATGACGGTTTCCGCGGAACGGGACGGCTCCAGATTCCCGAGGACGAGCAAAGCGTATTTCCGGTCGGCTTCACTCATCTTTGGATCAGCGGCGAAAACCGCCACGGCGGGTGCCGCCGAAAAAGCTTTATCGCGCAGCTGGCTTAAAACACTCAGGATCTTATGATACCGGTAAAAATAAGGGGCGGAAGAACCGTTCTGGTAAGAAGGGGACAGGGCCAGGATGAGCTCAGGCACCGCCTGCTCCCCGGATGAAACGAGCATCTTTTCCGCGCGCCGTACTTGCCAGGCGGGATTGTTGCTGTTGATGATCGTCTGGACCAAATGAGAAATATCATCGGCATCAGGCCCTTGCGAGGTCGGCATCGCCGAGAGACGCGCGCCCCGGGCCGGAACGTTCATGCGGCTGGCGGCAGCGGTGTCCAACACGACCGTCAGGCCCGGGTGCTTCTGCAGCATCGAGGCGGGGTTTTCTTCCGTGATAGGGCCTTCCAGCGCCTCTTGCACGATCTTGGCTTTGACGCCGCCGTTGGCAAAGAGAAATACATGCCGTCCGGCGAAAATGTCTTTCATCCCGAGCGTCACGGATCCGCGGGCGTCCGGATAATCTTTCTCGATACGCAATGTGCTCTCAAAAGAGGTGCCGGGCCGGTTGTAAGCCAGATGCCCGTCCGGGCCGATCCCGAGAATGACAATGTCGGCGCCGCCCGCCTCAGCGATCTTTCGCGCGTAGTCGAGGTCCGGTTTCCGGCCGTTGATGAAATGAATATTTTCTTGCGGAATGCGAACCTTGCTTAATAGATGGTCCTGCAGAAAGCCTTCAAAGGAACCCTTGTCTAATCGGCCATTTTCATCCACCCCGAGGCCCAGGATCGAATCCAGATGTAAAGCGTTCACCCTCGACCAATCGATGCGGATATCTTTGGACAACGCATCCAGAAAACCCACCATCGTGTTTCCCGTGGCGAATACAACGTTCACTGTCCGGTTTTTGTCCTCCTGCAGTTTGACGATCTGGTCCGCGACCTTTTGGGCGCTCGCGGCGGCGAAAGCGTCCGGAGAGACCGCGTGAACGTGGCTGCGCATCACGATATTATTGACAACGCCAACGAGCGGCATGATCGCGTCACGCAACGCGTTCTGGGAAGACTTGCCAATATGAACGATATTACCGATCTGTTTTATCTGTTCGTCCGAGGGACGGACCTTGCTGACAGAAATGACGGGAATGTTGTCCTTCCTGGACTGCCTTAAAGTTTTAAGCGGGCCCGCGGCCAGGCCTTTATTTTTTTCAAAAAGCCGGTAATTCCCTATAATAAGGCCGTAAGGGACTTCCGTTCCCGGTTTTAATGCCTCCATCACGTCGACCGAGTCGAGCCTCGCCAGAGCGGCCTCCCCGTCTTCGACAAACTCAATAGAAATATCGTCCTTTCTGCGAAGCGCCGCCCATAGAAATTGCTCGTAAACTCTGCGGTCCGCCTTCTTGTCATCGACAACGAGGATCCGGCGGATCGGCATTGTCGGATGAATGAGGCGCGTGTACGACGCGACGAGGTCCGCCTTTTTCTGAAGATTGTTCTGGGCGAGGCGCGCGCCGTTCTTCAGCACGTCTTCCATGAAATCGGCGAATTTTTCGTGCTTTTGCTTTTGGGTGAGTGTTTCCAGATCCCCCAACGAGAAGCCTTCTTCCAAGTGGGTCTTAATGTCGCGGCGGAGCTGCCGGTAGGAGGCGCGGTAACGATCAGTCTTTGATCCGAGCCCCTCGCGTAAGAACGCGACATAGGCTTCGTCCGAATCAGGAACGGGATTTTGCGCGAACAACGCGAAACTGCTCGAGATAAATTTCCGGAGGGGGGCATGAATACCGCTCTTGTCTTCATGGCCCGGAATGACTTCTCCAAAAACTTTCATATTCAGCCGGCGGATCACATCCGTCTGTGCCACCAGAGGGCGCTGGGGCTCTCTCTGCTTCAGCAATTGAAGCACCTTTTCAGGAGTGAAAAATACGCTGTCCTCATCGTTTTTCAAAGCAAGTCGGGGGCCCGGCTGTTTGGGAATCCCGTAATATTGTATGAATCCGCGCTTATCCGCGAAAAAGGGATGGCGCGCGCTTCCGTTGCCCTCACGGTAACTGTAGACAAAATCACGCATATAGTCGCGAAAGGCTTCATAAAACGCGTTCACTTTTTCAACAAGCTCGGATACGGCCGCGTCATCGGCCCCCTTTTCCAGTTTGAGGATGGACTGTTCGATCGGCTTAAGGTGCTGATCAAAGAAGAAATAGACCGATCTGAAATCCGCGTCTTTTGATAATTTGCCGCGGTCGATCACGTCCGGCATTTGGGCATGGTAAATTTTTTCAAAGATCGGATCGTCCGACACTCCGATCATATCCAGATTCAAGTGATCGTCTTTAGCCCAGAAAAGGACGGCCCCGCTTTCAGGCCGGAACGCGTTCACGAAATTCCGGATCGATTCGACCGTCTCGGTGATCGCATTAAATTCATCCTGATTTTTGGTCTTTGCGTATTGCATGCCCCGGAAACTCAGCTGCACCATCCGGTCCGCCAGAGCTTCCGAGATCAAACGGTGCACCTGCCAGGGGGCGCTGAAATCCGACTTGTGGGCCCCCAGCCGCGCGCCATGCACATCCGGGGAAATGAGGCGATGAGTTTTCTGGTGCGCTACAAAGTCTTTGAATTCACGGCTTCCCATCGCTCTTGTTTTCACCGTGCCATGGAGAGCCTCCGTTAAATTGTGGAATTTCTCGACCGTGGGAAGTTCTTTGCCGGCGACGATCGCGTCAATGGGCCCCTTCAGCATTTTTTCGAGATCCTCCCGCGTCGTGTGCCGGATGAACTCAAGCTGGGCAGGGACCTCCGTCGTCTGAGGAACCCAGATCGTCCTAAGTCCGTGGAAAAGGTCCAGCGAGATCAACGCGTACATCAAAAGCGGCGAGTTGGCCCATACGCCGTCCACCGACACGGTGATGTCCTTTTCGCGCGCGCTTCGCGCGACGGCCGCGATGCCCTGTACTAGCCGGGGATGGAGTTTCGTAAAAAGATCATTCAGGCCCTCTTCGTTTAATATGGATTGAAGGAGGTCGCTCGTGCCGATCGCGACGAAACGTCCGATGCTTGTCTTTTCTCTCAGTTCCTTGAGCTTCGACAAAATTTCCTCGCGCCGGGCGACCGACCCAACCTCCTCGATCATGTAACCGATCGGAATGCGGTTGATTAGCGCCCACCAGCGTTCAGCCTCGCCGGCGTTGGGGGCCTTTTCGATGAATTCCAGTTTGGCTTCGTTGATGAGCTCTTCCGTCGCGTCCACTTCCTCAGGCGTCAAAACATTTGGAAAAAGGATACGGAGGCCGCTTCCCGGAGCGCGGTCGACATGCGCTTTAAAAAGGGCCCGAAGCTGCATTTTCCCGTACTCACGGAAGTCGTGATACTCGGACTCGGGGCTCTTATCGAGATAAAAACGGATGTTCGAGCGTTTCGTCAGGATCTCGTCCGTCTCACGGTCCGACAGCTCTGATCCCCGCAACAGCTTAAGCAGCGTCTTTCCCTTGTCTGCTTGGACGTCATAAACGCGGACCGTCAGCGGTTTGCCGTCTTTGAAGTAAGCCTGAGAAAGGATCTCGTCCACCGCGATGGAGAGACGTTCTTCGTCGAGAATAATACCCTCGCGGCCTTTTTCGAGGACCAACTCTTCGATACGCAGAAGCCCCACACCCTTCCCGCCGGAACGCTTGGCCAGGGAAACCGACCCGGGCCGGTCTTCGAAATTAAGAATATTGAATTCATCCAGCCATATATCGAACGAATGTTCCCCGATCTGGGCAGGCTTCAGGGCCCGGCTTAAAGCGAAAGCGTCGAAAGATTCGTAGGCGGATTCCTGGTTCATCAATTTTTCAAGCGTCGAGAACGTGGGATGAATAATGAGACGCGCTGTCTTGCCGTCCACAGCCGCCAGGGATCCGGTCGGGATATCGGACATTTGTCGGATACCCGCGCGCTCTCCGGCCTCAGCGCCATAATCCAAGTCCACAACCGGGATTATGCCTCTTCTCAGGGCAAGAAAAGTGGCCCAGTGCTTGAACCGTGCTCCTTTATCATTGTTCTTCGACACCACGATCGACACAACCCGGCCATGGCCTTCTGTTCCGCGGAGAATGTCATTAAAATCGATTTCATCGCTCACGGCCGGTGCGAGAACAATGAGATTCTTGTCTGACGTCCTCTCGGCGACGCCCCATTTAGCGATGTCGTAATAGCGCATCAGGAAGTTCTGCACGCTTCTGTCCCTTTCCGCGTGCGTCTTCCTCTGCTTTTTCTCCCTTAGGTCCCTTAGGTCAAAGTGATAATAGGCTTTCGCGGCGGCGTACTCGATCGGACGCCCCTTGCGGACCTCGCTCAGCACAAAAGCATTGAACAAACGCATCAGCGGCTGTGGCAGGCTCTCACGAAGAAGCGTCTGTCCAAAAACCATCTCGTGCCGCTTGATCTCCTGCGCGATCTTTTCCGCGCGCTCTTCCGGAAGGTCACTCGATTCATAAAGAAAATTATAGGTATAGAGGTTCTGTTCGACGCTCAGCAGATAGCCCTTTTGCACCTGCAAATCCGCGAGAATCCTCGCTTGGACTTCCATATTCGTTTTGAGCTGTGGTTTTTTTGCGTCGTCCGGGGCTTTCAGCCAGATCATGCGCGCGGCCTCATAATTTTTTTCTATTTTGGAGAGCGCATCGTTGATATACGGAAGCGTGGACTGGATAGCGTGGCGGGCTTTTTTCCCATTCTCGATCTTCTCCAAAAACTGCCTAGCTGGGTCGGCAAACATGCTCTTGCGCGCGTCCGCCAGTTTCCGCTCCGCCTCCTGCAGTTTCTTGTCTTCCGTATTGAACCCGTAAGGAAGATTCAAAATAATATCGTAGATCTTTGTCATGAGAAGCCTCTTTTCGAGGCCGATCATATGCTTAAACACCGCTTCATTGTCCTTCTTATCCAAGTAGAATAGATCTTCCCGATTTCTAAGCTTCTCCTTGGCTCCCTCAGCCGCTTGTTTCGCTTTGGGGAAATGATCAAAGAGAGCGGGAGAAACATCTGTGGTAATCTCGTTTTCCAGGACGCCCACCGCTTGTTCCAGCGCATAGTCGGCTTGAACCTGTCGCGTCCGGATCAGAAATTTGGCCTTTTTCTCGATCTTATCCAGATATTCCCGGACCTTATAGTCAAATTCGAAGGAGGTATTTTGGATAACGGAAAAAAGGGAAGTTTCGAGCGCGGTGATCTCGTTGTCTATTTTCCTTTGAGCGAATTCATGGGTATCGTCGGCCCTCACGATCGAAATATCGATCCTTTTTTGTTTCTTTTCGTTCCGCCACAGGATCACTTCTCCTACCACGACTTTGTTCATGTCGGGCGACACACCCTGCAGAATGACTTCCTGCGCCATGCGAGCCCCGGCGGGAAGTTTTCTTATTTTCTGAATGGCTGATTCCGAATGTGGCTCTCGTTTAAGAATTTCGAAATAGTACGCTCGCGCTTTCTCGGTTTCCTTCTTCTTTGCCGCCTCATCTCCCAGGAAGTCGTAAAGATCAAGAAGCGTTTCACGGACATGAAGATGGGGGTCGCGGAGATCGTGGCTCAGTTCAAGGGAGCGCTCGAAATGGCCGATAGCGATCTGGAAAATATCCTGGTCCGCGGGGTCCTCCGGGCCTTTTCCATGCGTCAGCACCTTCATCGCGCGGACATATTCCGCGCCCGCCTCCACGTATTTGATACGGTCATGGATGAGATGATGCCTGCCCGCCCTTTGGAACGCCTCAAGGGCGCTGTCATAATGTTGATAAACCGCGTAAGCGCGTCCAAGCTTGTAAAGTGCCTCCGCCGCCTCGAGCGCCGCTTTCATGCGATCTTCCGGCTTGGCCGACGGATCTGAAGTTGTCTTTTCCTGACGCGCTATCTCTTCTTTTAAGGAAGGGACCACTGTCTCATAAACGACCCGGAAAACCTGCACACTGCCTGATGAGGAGGCGCGCACCGCATGCGTGACAACATCTCCCGGATCGGCGTCGAAGCGCGCCGCCTGAAGGCCCGAAACCCACGGGTTGTCTTTCACGGCGCTCGCGATGATCGTAAAATCGTCCGCGGGAACAAGATCATCGGCGGTGTACACGTGGTTCCAGGCTCTTTTTCCATCAGACGCCGGGATAGGAGAGGGGTCCGCGAAACCAAATTTATCTTTTAATCTTTTCTTCTCCTCATCGGAAAAATCCAAGCCGTCGCGGTCAAGATCGGCATGGATCGCGCTTTCGTCAAGCTGTTTGTGGGAAGCCAGGCGCCCGCTCATTTCGCCGCCGATCGCTTTAACGATGACCGCCGTCAACACGCCCTCAGGCGCGCCGCCGGCTCCGGTAATGAAGTCAAGACGCATCGGATCAGAATCGTCTTTCAGAAGCGCGAACGCCGGCGTCAGATCGCCGTCCGCCAGCAAAATAAGATTTCCCGCTTTGAAGATCCCGGTTTCCTTGACGCGCTTATTGATGCTCTTATAGACCCGATCCACGTCCCCCTGAGCGGTTTGGAATCTTTTCAGATCTTCTGCGGAAAACAGCGACTCCGTGAGCTTCCGGATGTCAAAGGCCCCATATTTTTTCCTCAACCCGCTTAACACTTGATCAAAGATCTCGAATTTTGAAACGAGGTCCAGCAGCTCTTTGTCATTTTGGATATCGACCCCGCCCCTGATAAGCTCCACGATGCGTCGAATATGGCGGGGGCGCATCAGAATGGCGCCTTTGAGCTGTGAGATATTTTTGCGCAGCGCTTTGGAGATCGCCTCAAGATTTTTCTGGGTCGACCGGGTGACGCTGACACCCGCACCTTTCGCCTTCGGTCCCACGACCCATTTTGAAATGTAAATATCGGGCGCGTGGGTCAACCCGCCTTTTTTGGCGTAAGCGGCGATCGAAACGCTTCCCCGGATCGCGTCGCTGACAATACCGTTCGTGAGTTCCAGCACATCCATGGCCATGTCAGTATCCAAGGTTTCCTGAGTTGGGGAACTCCAGCCGCCCCCCACATGCTCTCCGATGAAAAGCATTTCTGC
>CAZBAY010000279.1:0-2826 GCA_964489945.1 uncultured Planctomycetia bacterium | reverse complement strand
AGCAATTCTACCTACGGAAATTGAGAATCTTTCACTCATTCCAGGGGATCGTGAGATTGCGACCCATTTTCCGACGGACTACCACTTTCTCTTGCAAGACGTCTTGCTGACGGTGGCAGGGGATTACGATTTTGTTCTGATCGATACGCCGCCCAGTCGTAGCCCGATTATTGCACATTCTTACTTTGCGGCGGACTGGATTTTGGTTCCTTTGCCGGCAGAACCGTGGGCTTTGGAGGGCCTGGCGGACGTAATTGAGATGATCTACTCGTTTTCTCGCCAGCGCTCGAGCATTGATCCCGAGGCCTTTTATCGAATTGTCTTGACGAAAGTGGACGCGCGAGAAAGCAAGAGCAACGACCTTATTAGTCGCGAAGTAGCCCCGTTTCAGGACAAACTCCTTGAGACCGTTATTCGTGTGAACGCCGATATCAAACACGCACAGGAGAGCCAAAAATCAATTTTTCACTACAACCACGCGTCCGCGGGTGCGCAAGATTACTTTAAATTAAGCGAAGAATTCCTTAAATATGACCAAAGTCGACCAACCAAAAAGCGTTCCGACCAAGCCGCCTAAACCAGTGTCACGGCTTTCTGAATTGGCCGCGACCAAGGTTGTCAGCGCGGGCGAAGCTTTTGAACGAGATCTGGCCGGACCAAAAGAGTTAACGGAGCAGGGGATAGACATGCCAGCACGCCAGCTTGCTGGCAAGCTGGCTGAGCCTCCAACGGCTGGGACCGCTCGGAAACCAGAGCCTAAAGCTTCATTTTCTTCAATTAAAAGAACGTTTCGCTATCCCAGGGACATCGACACGGCTCTCAAGAAATTCATGCACAAATACAATCTGGAAAAGCGTGAAGAGACTCCTGATCTTACGATGGAGGAAGTGGGCGTCATTATGGCCAAACATTTCTTGAAAGCCGATCCAAAATCAGTGTGCGACAAAGCACGGGGGCTGGCATAGCGGTTGTGCCAGCACGCCAGCTTGCCAGCACGCCAGCTTGCCAGCAAGCTGGCTGAGCTTATTAGCCTGAGAATAAGCTCCAGAGGTTGAACCTCAGCGAATTTTATTTTTCGTGATTTAGCGAAGAACTAGCTCGTTTGACCAGTTTTCAAACTCGAATCGCCCACATCAGAACTCGCTGAAACGGAGGTGAGAAGATGTGGCATCGAGTCGATCACCCGCTGGAGCTCCTCAAAGGGAGGATGGAAATAGCGCTCGCTTACGCTGCCTGGTGAATGGCCAAGCAGGGCACGATACACAACGAAGGTTGCTTTTTGTCCCACCCACGTAGCGAAAGTATGCCGCAGGTCGTGCCACCTGATATCAGGTAGGTCGGCTCTTTTAAGCGCAGATTTGAAGCTCTTTCGAATTTCTTCTATGGCCTTTCCTATAACAGGCTCATCCGGAGCGATTTTCATCTGCTCTTTTTGTTTTTCTGCAAATTTTTCAACAAGCTCCGTGTGAATCGGGATAATATGATCCGCGTTCGCCTTCATCTTTCCAGCGGCAATCGTAATTTTACGTTTCTTCAGGTCAACCTCGCGCCAGGTAAGACCAGTTACGTTTCCACGGCGAAGCCCGGTATGGAGTGAGATCAAGGCCGCAAGAAAAAGATGATCAGGAGGAGGGAAGCCTTGTTGCCATTCATTGCGATGACCATCCTTTAGAGTTTTGACTACCGTTTCCTGGCAAGCTGATAGAAAGCGTCGAGCTTCCTCCTGGGTAAGAGCAACTCCTGATCGCTTGGCGCCGCGGGCGGCCTTGATAGCCTCAGTTGGATTGGATCGACAGAAATCTTGCCGCATTGCCCATTGATAGAATGACCGGAGGATAGTCAAATATTTTTGGCCGGTAGTCGCAGCGCGACCGGACTTGGACATGTCCCGTAAAAACTTCTCCACCTCAAGGGGCGTGATTTCGTCCACTGCTCGTCCATCGCCAAAGGCTGCAAGGTAGACTCGTCTGGCACTCTCGTAGTCGCGTCTCGTTGAAGGTCTAACGAGCCTTAGGCCTAGCCAGGTTTCAAAAGCTTCTCCAAACGCCATTACCTTGAGCGTTTCTTCTACGCGAGAAATGCGGCCTTCCACCCATCGCAGGACTGCCTGATCTGCTTTCCTTCGACTTCGTTCTCGAGTTGAAATTTTCGTCATCTTGTTGGTTTGCCGGTCCCGAATTCTGGCGTACCAGACCCCGGCTACTTGGAAGAGATTGCGGACTACAAACCGATCACCGAGGATTTTGTGTGTTTGACCCATGACCGTCTCATGAAGGGAAGGGGATACAATCGGGACGCTTTTGGGACGCTTGATGCCGCACGCGCTCGCCTTCGGACCCGTGTTTCTTGAAGTTTCCACGAGCAGGGCGGCGGTTTACTTTACTAGGACGCTTTTGGGACGCTTTGTAGCACGCAAAAGGCGGAAAGACAACAGCGAAGATTACGCCATAAATGAAGGCAGTTTATCGCACTAGCAAGATTTGCTGAGGCTTGCGAAAACCAGACTTTTCGCGTTCGTAATGAGCAGGTCTCCGGTCCGAATCCGGAAGGTGGCTCCAGTATAAAGCCCGTTGCAACAGCAAGTTACAACGGGCTTCTTTTCAGTTGAACCTGGGTTTTCCACTCTCCTGCTTTCTCGCATTCCGTAGCTCAAGAAAAACCCACAACAGCACGGGCGGAATGCCGGCGAGCAAGGCAATGTTGAGGGAGCGCGCAAGGCAACCGGTCTCTCGAAACTCTCGGAGCTTGCGGATCCAGTAGCCAGGTGGAAAGGGCCATTCGAAATCCGCGTCCACGCCGGATCCACCCGGGACACCATCATCTCCG
>CAZBAY010000278.1:0-10189 GCA_964489945.1 uncultured Planctomycetia bacterium | reverse complement strand
TATCCGCAATACGGCCTTCCACCAAAAACAGCCAATTACCGGGATCATTCTGAACAATCTGTTTAATTCGCTCGTTGAAGAGTCTCACCAGATCCTCATGCTCATGATGACCATGCAAGATGTGCAATGTCTTACCATTTAATTCTCTGATCTCATACGCCGCTTTAGAGTGCCCCTCGATAAATTGAGTAACTGGCCCGCCTGACTTAATAGGAGATTCGACAACCGGAGGCGCCTGATAACAGCCGTAGATCGAGCACAAGGACGCAAATGCGCCCAAAAATAAACTTCTATAGAAAGGTTGTTGAAGAGTCGCCGCCAATCTTGCACCCTCGACCGTTCCTGCCGGCTTCGCAAGGGATAAAGCATCGCCTGAGTAAGCGCCCTCGATTTCACCCGCCAGGCCCAGGGTCGGCAGGACTTCCGACGCCGGGACCGGCAGGGCCATTTGGGCGAGCCCCTCGCGGGCGATGTTGGCTTCCTGGCCAAAGGTTTTTTTGCGAACATAGTCAGCCCGAAACAGAAGGATCTTTTCATAGCGTTTCAGGTTCGTCTCGTGAAGCACCTGCGGCGTGACGACGACATAGGAAATATTCATCTTCTTGAATAGAGCCTTAAGATTTGGGGCGTGGTAGCCACCTGTGATGAGGACTGCCTTGTCCTCTTTTTCTTCCTCCATCTTTTTCAGCATGTTTTTCACGATAGCCTCGTCACGCTGAAGTGTCAGCTCATAGAATTCCCTGGCCTTCGCGACGACCCCTTCAAACTCATTCTCGAGAAAGACCACCCTTTCATATTGGCCCTTGAGGTCCATGATCTTGCGGTTCAAGAAGCCGGTCATGGCGGTCATGTCGAAAGCGGCGGGATTGACGCGGATCTCGTGAAACTCATCCGGCGTCAGCGTAAGATCAAGCAGGGACCTTAGCCCGCGCAAATTATCCGATATCTGATGAAGAACCCTCTCGTCCTCCGTCTTTATGACAGCGTCATAAACTCCAGCCTCGAGGGACTTTTGCTCCTCAAGCAGAAGGCGGGGATTTATCTTTTGGGCGTCTTTAAGGTAATGAAAATACTTGGAGAGCTCGGGATATTTTTCTGTCCTGGGAGATTGCTTCGTCGGTCGCCGCGGCGACCTCCTCGCAATGACATCCTCAAGAAGCGCGTAGTATGCCTTGGCTTCCCGATGGTCCTGGCTTGAAAGTTTAAACGGCGAATGAACGAATTCAGAAAGTTCATCGAGATCGCTTTTAGGTAAAACCGCGAGAGCTTTGATATGCTCCTCGTTGGCCTTCTGAAAATCGATCTGTTTTTCTTTCTCAATGACCTTTGCAAAGGTCTGAAAATGGGGGTAATACGAAAGCGGGACGCCGTATTGTCCGGCCTCCAGAGAGAGAAACTCAAAGTGCTCGGAGATGGAGATCTTTTCCTTAATAAAAGATGCGCGCTTCTCATCAAACGACCGGAGCGAAGGATTAAAGAGAGCTGCCTTCAACGTATCCACCGTGACGCCTACTTTATCCAAATACGATCCAAACCGCTCGCGGTCCTTCATCACGGAACGGTAATTATCTATGGCCCTGAAATAGAGGCTTTTATCCTCGACGCCCCAGAGAGTAACGTCGTGATCCGATGTAAGGTTATGATATTCGGCGCCCGAGAGCTCCCCTCGCTTCAGGTAAGAAAGGGCCTCCCTTTGCAGGGACGCGCCAGGCGTTTTCTTCTTAATAAAGGAAAGCGAATCGTCGCCGGTGCCGGCTTCGAGGAAGATGAATTTGATCTGCTCCGCTTTAAGGATGACCTCAAGAGCCTTCGCGAGATTGAGCTGGCCCGAATCATTCGTGTGGGCGTCCTGCATGAGATAGATCGTACGGGCTTTGCTTGGCGCGCCGGAGAAGGCCTCACGGGGAGTTTGATGAGAGTCTTCGATAAGAGCGATCGAGGCAGGCAACTGGGGAATAACGGCGGGCTTATAGAACGAGAGATCCGGGACCTTCAGGTCCGGCGCGGCAAAAGCAAACTCATTGACCACGAACGCCAGTACGACCAATATCGAAACGGCTTTGATTGTTATGCGCTTCTTCATAGGCTCCACATCAAATAAAAAACCGCGTTGCCGAAGAACGACTCTCTCTTCTTTTGGCAACCCGGCTGATCCTGTGGACCCCGTGGTTTTGCGCGCTCCCTAAGGAGCTATGCCTTTTTCAAAAGTGGGTGCAACCCAACGTACTTTCTAAAGAACTATAAAAAGGATTTTACACTACAAATGGGACCGTTTCAAGGGTAGTTCTATTTATTTGTTCTTCTAATTCATTAAGCAGCCCCTCCCACCGCCCTTAAAGCCATCCGCGCCCCCTGGATGAGGATGGCGAGAGCAACTTTCCTGAGGATAGGCAGATCAAGGGGAAAGGTTTGGTAGTCTTGGATGGAGGCCTGTCCCGTCACGAGCCGGATGAAAAGCTCGGAGGAGAGCTTGAGGGATTTGTCTTTTAGATGTGTTGAAAAATAGTCAACGACCTGTCGGATGTCATCCTCGGTGACGCTCACCCTCTCAAGGTCGATCTTGCCGTCTTTCATGGAGTACCTTGAGCCAAGCCAGTTGGCGATGATGAATGCTTTGTGCCAGCTTAGGACAGAGTCCTCGTCACTGCCGATTCCCCCTATTGAGAGGTAGAGCCTTCTGTCATCTCTTTTGAATTCACCGGTTGTCTTTTGGGCTTCGAGGAGATTGATGACAACACCGTCGAAGGGCTTGGAGGGTGAAACAAGCTCAAAATAGGTTTCCCCGTCGATGAGGGCTTCGACGAATGACTTCTGTCTTTCATCCAATTCATCGTCATCCCCGAAGAGGAACTTCACCTCTTTATGGTCTTTCTTTGAGCGCTCGTGGTGGCGGGTGGACTGGGCAATGAAGCTTGAGAACTGCGCTTTGAAGAGTTCAGGATCTTTGATCCCGGCGAAATAGCCCAGAGAGACGTGGATGCCGAAGTTCACGGCGGACTCCTCTACGGCGGCTGGCACGGAGAGCCAGGCGTTTTGCTCTGAGATAGAAAGCGCGGTCGTGATGTCTTGGGCGGTTAACTGACTGTCCTCTTCCCCGCGCTGAAACGCTTCCAGTTTCTTTCGGGGGTTGTAAACAACCAAAACCGGCTTTTCTCCCTTGGCTTTTTTGATATTTAACGTGAGACTCACTACCTTCCCATTCGCAAAATCGGGAACGATATTCAAAACCTTTGTCAATCCACGGAATCTCAAGGCGAAATCACGTTTGGCCAGGCTCTGTTGGGCGTAGTATAACTTCACGGTCAAAAGCTCAAGGGCCTCCCGCTCAGCAGCGTCATCCCCGAAATCTTTTATCATCGCACTCCTCGCAATGACGGGACTCGCCACGGCGAGCAGGCTCGTCACGGCCAGGCGTGCCCCACGATGGGCCTGTATCTCTTCCAACCCATACCGCGCCATATCACGGAGAAGCACTAATTCATTTTCATCATTCGCGATCGCGGCCAACACGACTTGAGCGGAGATCCCTATCTTGACGAGACTCTCCGTAATATTGAATTTCGTATTTTCGTTTGCATCCTTGCCCAAAACTTTTTCGTCCTGGAACGCCTTATCCAAGGCATTGATGGAAAGATCCACGGCTTCGCCGGTCTTATTTTGATTGATCCTTCCCAAAGCGATCGCGGCCTGCTGCCTTACCACAGGCCGGTCTTTATATTCCAAGGCCTTGATGAGGCCCTGGATGTGCTCTTCGCGGCCCTCGGTCATTAACGCGCCGAGCGTCTCCAAGAGTTCATGAGCGTCGGCCGGGTTTTCCAATCTTTTCTTCAAAACCTCCGGCGATGCCATGCGGGCGCCGTCGATCTCCACTTCGTAGATGAGATTGTCGTCCAATTCCTTCAGCGTGTCGATGGCCTTTACAGCCGATGGGTGTTTCAAAGCGGCGTCCACCGACTTCAGCCTTTGGATGCGGCGCGCAACGTCGATCTCGAGCTGGGCTCTCTTAAGAGGAGAAGCGCTCTGGAGCCTCTGCTCTTCATAGGCGCGGATCAGCTGCACGACCGGCCCCGTGAATTTGATATTCTCCATCTTTCCGATATAACGAAATAGGAGCCTTGTCCATTTTTCGTTTTTGAAATCATCGTCCAGAAGGTTCGAAATAAAAAGATAATAACGGAATGTGACGTTCGCATCCCGGTTCTCAAATAAGGGCCGCAGTTTGCTTTTCGGCTCCTTTTTCAGGCGCACCTTGATCTCATTCCATTCCTTTTCCATCCGGTAAACCTGAAAATCCGTCTTAAAAGTGTCTGTTATAATCTTGGCGGTGTCCGCCGCCTGGAGCAGTTGCCTCAGCTTGCCTTCGTTTTCAAGAGAAGGCAGGGCATAATTCGGCTGCACTTGCGCATAAATGCGCTTCAACTGCCTTCGGGCGTTGAGCCACAGCGCATAAAAGTATATCTCGTTCGCCGTCGGGATCTCCATCGGGTTCGCCGGATTAAGAACTTGCGCAGGCAGCGTTGTATCAAAAAATTTCCTGACCGCTTTGGGGTTGTCTTCGATCGAGTTGAGCTCCTGCAAAAGGGCCGTGAGTTGCACCTGCTTGAGGGGTTGGTCGTTGTCGATCAGGGCCTGCAAATTGTAAGCCCTGAGAAGAAGGAGCGACATCACAAAAAGGGCGAAATTGTCCTTCCGCTCGTCCTCTCCGTAGAAAGCTCCCAGCGCGCCGTAGAGCGGAGACGCGTTGGCCCTTTTTTCGGCCGGGATCGTTTCTTCCGTGAGCGCAGGCTCATTTTTCACGACGGCCGTCGCGAGGTCAATGAGACGCGAGACACCTTTCTCGTCCGTCATGATCTGGGACCACGACAGGTCACGGTGGGTGACGCCGTTCTGATGAAGAAATGCCACCGCTTTCGCGGCCGTGGTAAAGCGACTGAACGCGATATCTTCCGCGGTCTCTCTGGGCTGGTCCGCCTTGCCTTCTATCGGAAACTCCTCGCCAACATCCTCAAAAACCACGTAAGAAGCCCCTTTGGAATAACTCGCCAGGATCCTCGTTAATATAGCCCTCGACGCTTCGCTCAAGTCCAGTAGACTTGCGAGACGCAGCAGTTCCTTGACTCTTTCCGCACCGTCGGCTGTCGCCTGGCCGTAACCGAAGGACGGTACCATGTCGGCGCCTGTTTTGGGCCCCCGTCGGACATGGGAAACCTGATAGTTGGCCCACGCTTCTCTCAGGATCGGATCAAAAATAGGGTCCAGGTTCGCGTCGTTAACGCCCTCGGCTTCATGCCCCTGATATCCCGGATCGGCGATCTTCACGACGTACTTCCGTCCGTCCTTTGTCGCCCTGAACAGGATCGCCTGATTGCGGGGCTTCATAGCCTCAAAAGTGTCTAACGCTTCGATGGGTATCGCGGCGACCTCAGGGTTTTCCCTGAGCGCTTCCAGCGCGGCAAGCGCCAGAGGCTTGAGCCTTTTGACCTCCGATTCCCGGTATTTTCGGAGCGCTTCCCACCGGTGGCGCTTCGCGTCGAGCGTCTGCATCACGTTGTCTGCCTTGCCAAAACTCGCAATGTATGTTTCAAGCGCCCATTTCCTTTTCTCCATCAATACTTTGACCCGCTCGAGCTTTTCAGGGCTGTCCTCCCCGTCTACGACGGGTTCTTCCTCGAGTTTTTTGACGAGGGCATTCCGCGCGATAATGAACGGCACACTGTCTTCCGCGTCCTTGTTCGTTTTCCGGACCTCGTCGAGCTTTGTCCTCTCCCGCAGATACGCCAGGGCCGTGGCCATATGAAATTCTCTCAAAATCTTTTTTTCGGAAATATCGCAAGTGAGGATCTTGACAGCCGTGTCCATGTTTCCCTCGATCGCCTTCACCATCGCTAGGATGTACCTTTTTTCCAGCATCTCGAAGGAATCCAGCTCCTGTCTGGCCAAGAGCTCGACTTTGTCGGGTGAGTCCTTCATCAGGTCGAGCGACTTGCTGATGCCGGCCAGCTGAATGTTTCTCAGCTGCCGCAGCCTCGCCCGCTGGGGCTCGTCGAGAGACGGCTCAAGAAGCGCCTCCTGAATGCGGTCGCGCACGACCATGAAGACCTCCGTGTAAAAGAACACGTAGTCGGGATGGTTCTTGCCATGATTCAGAAAGCGCCTGACGACTTTCATCACAGCCTGGTCAGTCAACGCGGGATCCTCGAAATACCAGAGCACTTTGGAGTCATGGACCATGCTCTGCGTGATCTTTAGCTCCTCACGCTGATACCGCTCAAAAAGTTCGTCGAGTTTGGACCGCACGCCGCTCGAACCTGCTTCCGTCGCCGCACCCGTGACCGTTAACGCCATCCGTGCGCCGTCTCCGATCTTTCCGCCTCCGAGCACATCCCCGAGGTCCTTGAGGTTCAGGATGTCCAAAACGACCTGCTGCCTCTCTTCGAGGTCCGAGACCGCCTGCAGAGAAGTTAAAAGCGTTTGAAGCGTCTGAACATTTTCGGCCGTCACCCGCATCGTCAGGTTCGACAGATCTCCCGTTTGGAGGAAATCCAGAAGACGGGACACCTTTTCGGATTTGAAGATCTCAAGCGCTTTTAAAACATGCTCATTCCGCTTCGCGACAGGAAGCGACCGTATGTAGGCCAGGATCAGGTGGTCTGTTTTTTCCTGGATCTCCTTGATCCAGCTTTCTTCGATCGGCGCCTCGAATTCCATCGCCATGACGCGCCTTGTCACCTCGGCGCGCGCGAAATACCTCAACGCGAGGCTTTCCATAAGCTCGCGCGTCCGCCAATTGAGGCCGCGCTTATCGAGGCTCTCCAGAAGCCGTTCACCCGCTTTCCCTCCAAATACGATCTCCAGCGTTTTAGAGAGCTCCGCGTCCGCCTGCGGCTCCGCCGGTACGCCCCCCTTGACCACAAGCTTCAGCGCCTCGACGGCATCCTGCCAGTGCGCGAACGTGGATTGACGCATCCGGAACTCGACCCATTTAAAGAGCACCTCTTCGGCCCCCAGCAGATCGCCTTTCTCAAAGAGGATCCTGGACTGGTTCTGGAAGATCCCCTCGGTCATCTGCCGCTGTTGATCACCCGAGAATCCATCCGCCATGCGAGCCCCATCTTGGACGAAGCGGTTCACCGCGAGGAACGCGGCACCTTTTGAAATACGGTAGTCGTCTTTCTTTGAGGGGTCCCCCCTTTGGATGAAGCGGATCTGGGGGGTTTCGAACTTGGACTTGTACCAATAATCCCAATTTTTTCCGAAAGCTTCCTGGACATCCTCCGCAAACTGCTCGTGCTCGACCATCGATCCGACGATAACAATCTCTTTCGTTCCTCTTCCCAGGATCCGGAACGTCTCGAACACCACGTCGCTGATCCTCTGCCCAAACCGCTCGGCGGCAAGTTTCATTGACGACGCAGAATAATAGGATTGGAGGAATTTTTCGGTGCTGAAATCTCCCTCCGTGAAGATCTTGACCCGTTTGACATTGGGATCGGAATGCGCGAAAAGCTTTTGCCGGGTCCTTAAGGCCACTTTTTGAGCGACTGTCAGGCCGAAATGAAGATTGGAAGGCACGATATAATTGATAGGCCCGTCAAAAGCGTCCTTATTGCTTTCGATGTACTTGACGAATTCCCCTGCCATCGCGTCGGAAAATTCCGAAAGGAGGTTCTGCCTGTCGGGAAAATTGATGGTCCGCGACAAGCGCTGTGTCAGGATCGGCGGCGGGAAGGGGTAACCTATGGCGGCATATTTTTCGGCCAAGTCTGAGGGACCCATGAAATAGGTCCTGCCTTCAAGGCTCGTAGGATGGTTCACGAATGTATCGATCTTTTGGATCGTATCCGACTCCGGAGAAAATCCGACATGTTCCTCCAAACCGACCCAATCAGCCAGTCGGCCTGACCGGCCATCGCCATGGATGCGGTTAAATCGGTTCACCGCTTCCGCGGCCGCTTCCAGCTGCTTATCGACAAGCTGTTGAATATGGTGTTTGTACTTGTCAGAGGGCGACTCAAAGTGGCTCTCGATATTCCGGATCTCCTTCAAATATTTTTGGAGCGTCGCCTCGAGCTCTATCAGATCAAAGAATTCCTTCAGGCTTTTGTAGCCGCCCGCTTCCAATGATGCCCGCAGAACCGCATGATCCTGCGATTCGCCGATCCTGTCGATCATGCGGTTTAGCTCGATCGTCAGCTGGCCCTCGACAAGGCCGCCCTGGATCATGTGCTTCGCGATCGATTGGATAAAACCGCGCTTGGAAAGATAGGCGTTGTTGGTCCCTGCCATTTCCGGGTAATGAAAATCTCTTTCGGCGCCGTCCAGCATGTTCACCGTCATATTGCCCCACGTGCCGAATTCGACGGTGGCGTATTTCTTGCCGTCAAAGCGCACAAGCGTCGAGCTCACACTGCCGTCCTTAAGACGGATCAGGAGGGAATCGGCCAGCTCGGTCCCGTAGTCCTGGCTCTCCTCGATCTGCTGGGTCACGAATGATTCGCCCACGTTGAAAAGATAGATCTCTGGCGCTTTCCACTTTATTTTTGACTTTTTAAGTTCATGGGCCACTTCGTCCCGCAGCAATCGGGCGATCCTCGCCATCCTCCTGTAGGTGTCCTTTTCCTTCTCCGGGTTCTTCTCGATCGACTCCCTCAATCCCCGGTACGTTTCCCCGCTCAGGCCGTTCATCGTGTTCGTCCGGTAATTGACGGGCCGGTGGCAGACAATGCCGATGGCCTGGATCGGAGCCTCCGGCTTTTCGCGGCAAATGTCCAGGATCTCTTTGGCTATTTTTTTGACGAATTGGTCCGGGTCATCCAGCGTGGAGGGCTGCCACTCTTCCGCCCTTCGCGAGATCGGACTGTTCGGGCTTCCCTGAAAAACGGCGATCTCGAGCGCTTTGTCCATCGGATTGATGCCGACAAAACGGCTCGAAGAAAATTTTGATTCAACCGCTTCGCGGATCTGCTGACGGTCGATCACGATCTGGTTGTCCAATAGCCAGTTGCCCTGAAGGTTGTGCTGGAGGACCGGCCCTTCGCCCGGCGGCACGTGTTTTACCGAGAAAGCGCGGATATCATGGAACCGCGCGAGATCTTTGACGGTCGTGCCGATACCGCGGCGGGGCTCATATTCGCCCTTCAAGTCCTTTTGGAACCCCATTTTCTCCATCGCCGCCTCGAACACATCACGGGGGCCCTGTATCTCCAGCGCCGTGGGACTGAAGACCGAAAATCCGTTATTGATGACGGCCGCCAGGTATTTTCCGATCAGATGAACGCCCATGTCCTCGCGGTTCCGCGGGACCATGATCTCGGGGAGGCGGATCACGTTGCCCCGGCCGTCACGGAACAGGATCACGACAGGCTCCACCTGGTCTTCCCTGAAAAACCTCCGGTCCTTGAACACATTGAAGACCCGATGCCAGTGGTTCAGGACCCAGACGTTCGGATAACGGCGAAATACCGGCATTGTCTGCCCTTCAAGGCTATCGACGGGCCCGGCCTGCCAAACCGTCCAGTCCAGTTCCTTCTTCAGTTCATCCGTCAGGGGCGCGCTCGCGGCCCCCTCCGCGCTTATGGCCTCGTGAAAAGCGTGATCGATCCGCATGCGGCTCATCACCTCACCCGTCTGGCTGCCGCGGGTGGGGATCGCGCCCCGCCCGATCGCGACCATTCTCTCCAGGTGATGTGTTTCCGCGATACGACTCAAGATCTTGGACAGCTCTCTGGAGTTCGGGACCAGCTTGCTCTTTGAGTTGAGCTGAGAGGCTTCCGATACGACGACATTGACGCGCAAATTTTTGTCCTCCAGGACCTGCCGGACGTCTTTCGGAAGCACCTCAAATATTTCAGCCGGAAAATCCTTGCTCAGTTTGATCGCGCCGTTCGAACGGCGCGCTTCGGCCTGTTGTTCAGCCAGGCCGGCCTTCTTCTTTTTCAGCGATTTTTCGAAGATCTTGCGCACGTCCTCAGGAGGGAGCGAAATGAATAGGGTGTTGACCAGGCCGACTTCACGGCCATCTCTGACTTGGCGCCAGAAGGGGATGTCCTCTCCCGTCGTTTTCCGGATCGAACGCTCCATGACCGAAGCGATATCCAGGACCGATTGGCCCATCGATTCGAGGTCGGTCGTATTCTTCACGATGAAGATCGTCGGAATAACGCCGGCCATCGTCTCAACGGCCCTCGCG
>CAZBAY010000277.1:0-5041 GCA_964489945.1 uncultured Planctomycetia bacterium | reverse complement strand
CTTCTCGAGATAGAGGATATTGCCTAAACTTTTTGCCTCCCGTTCCTGATCCTCTGACACGCCGCCCGTCATGAAAATGATCGGAAGGTTTGGGATCATCGCTCTCACCTTCTTCACGAAAGTGACCCCGTCCATGCCAGGCATTTTAATATCCACAATGAGGAGGCCGTAACGGGCGGGATCTTTCGTGACCGTGTCCAAAGCTTTGAGAGGATCGGAAAAAAATTCGGCGTCATAGCCGAACTGACGCATGAGGGAGGAAAATGTCTGGAGAAGAACTTTTTCGTCGTCGATAACCGCGATTTTCACCGCATTGGCCATAGCCTTATCCCCCGCTTTTTCCTATAGTTAGGATACCACAGGAATTCATTATAGGCCAGCCCTGGGGGTCTGTCAAATAAGTGAAAAAGGGGTCAGACCCCTTTTGGGAAGGGGGTTATGCGGCGGTGCCGGCGGCCTGGAGGGCCAGACGGGTATACTCGAGGACCATATCCAGGGCGAACCGGGCGATGGCCCGAAGCTGCAGCTGGGAATAGCGCTGGAGATCGATCTTTTGCACCTTCCTTATATCCCGGAAGGAGCCGGGGTCAAGGTTTTGGGAAGCATCCGCGCCTCTGACATTGCGCCAGAGCTGCTGAATGGAGTCCGTAAAATCGGAAAGGCGCCCCATCGCGGTGAGGAACACACCCAGTGCGACAAAGGGGATCACTGTTTCATCATCGGCAAGACCCGGCACGGAGGCGAAACCGGCACCCTCGAGTTTGGCAGCTTTAAGGGCCCTCCGGGAGAGCTCCGAAAGGTGGAAAAGCGCGTAATCCTCCCCTTTCTTAGGGGTCGGATCGGACGGCCCGTAAAGGATGATCTTCCCGTTCCTCCGGATCTGGGCGAATTGTATAAGGACCTTTTTTCCGGCGATCGAGTGAAGCGTCTCAAGCTGTTTGCGATAAAGCTCCATTTTCTCGGGCCGAAGTTTTTTCTCGGTCGTGAATCTCAGGACCGCCGTGCGCTCATTATTGAATTGAACATCCGGCGCTTTGTTTTTCTTGAGCTGATTGTAGAACTGCCTGGCCTTTTGGGTGGAACTCTGGTCATCCGCGAACGCCTCGAGCGCTTCGGAGCGTTGAGTGATCTTCACACCGGCCTCGCGCTCGCTCTCTTCCAACTTATAGGCCTGCTTCACGATGTCTGCGGTCAAACGCACGCTGGTAAAAGGCTTGGCAGATACTTTTCCATTTTTATCCAGATCGTAAAAGTAAACAATGCCCGTTCGACGGGCTTTATCCAATTTTGCCTCAACAACGGCATTGCCCAATGGAAATTTTAATGGCAGATTCTTTAAACTCTGATTGCGTTTCAAAAGCACCCGCGCGATCAGAATAAGCGACTCCGGATCTGCATTCTCCGCTCTGTTTATAAAAGTCTGGGCAAGACGGGCGCCGGAAGAGCGGGCCCAAAAGAGCGCGATGTTGACCAATTCATTCTCGCGGTTTTTGTCGTGTTTGGTCGCCGCGCTGATCTCCGGGTCAGATAATATCTCTTTTATGAGAATGACTTGTTTCACTTCCACTTCCGTGGCCTGCACGGCCGTTCCATCCTTATAATGGCCTGTCGAAAGGGAGTGCTTCATCCAATGGGCCCGCGATACCTGCGCCGAAGAGGCCAAGAGATAATGTTTCTGATACGCGCGCAGCCATTCCTCGATCGCGGTTTTGTCGTCTTTCGATCTTTCCGTCAAAAGTGCGCCAAACTTCTTCTGGGCGGCGGACAGATCCGTCGCGGCCAGCCGGGCGCCGGATAAAGGATAAACCAGGGCAGTGCCATTTTGAAGTTCTGCCGTAAAGCGCAGGTCGGGTTGATCCGCGTACTTGAAGTGGAGCGACCTGACGAATTTCGCGATGACTTCGGACTCCGAAGCGATCGGAATGACGGCGGAACCAGGGTCCGCGACCGCCTGGATAAGACCCTCCTTGTGCCACTCCAGGATCTTATGGACCGCTTCCTGCAGGGTGTATCGCGGGGATGACGCCGCCGCCAGACGCGCGCCTTTGTTTCCGCCCGTCTGAGGGGGGTCCTCGGGTTCGGGGCGGCGCTGGACGATGCGCGTCTGCGCAACCGTATTGGCGTGGCGCGTCAGGCTGTCCCCATAAAATGTGATCGGTCCCTCTGCCTGGCCCTCTGAATAGTGGTTGAGCAGTCCGTCAAAAGCCCTTTCGATGCCCTGCCAGACGGGCGCGGCGTCCTCCGGCCTGGAAAAAGGCGTCTGAAAATCCTCGAAACGCAGTTTGATCCCGTGTTCCGGATGACGCAGTGCGAGCTTGATATCGTCGCCGATCGCGGCGTTCGCGTCGATCTCCTCCAGAATGTCCTCGAGGACCCTTTGAATGCGGACATCCAGCATTTTAATGTGGCCCTTCGAATCGGGCTTGAGCGGTACCTTTATCTTGTTCGACTCAAAGGGATCCACCCCCAGCATCGGCAGGACGCTGATCCAGAACGCGATGATATCCCTCCGAGGATCATCCATCATCCATGATTCGAACGGCCGCGTCAGTGATCGGGTGGGAAAGTAGGAAGGTGTCATCGCATTGGCGCTCAACTTCGTTTCCAGCGCCCTGACTAAGTTGGAGAACGAACCCTCGCCCGTGCCGGGCTTCACCGACGCGAGTGAAATACCGAAATCAGCGATAATAATATCTCCATTCGGGCTCAGGACGATATTGTCCGGCTTCATGTCCCGGTGCACGATCCCCTGGCGCGCGGTCTCCCCCATCCCCCTGGCGATATTCCGGATAATGCGGAGCCTTTCATGCATTTTCCAGTCCTGGGAAGGCCCGCCATCCTTGACCGCTTTCTTTTTCGCCGCGTACGCCCGGTCCAGTTCCAGGCTGCCGTGAGGGCGATGCGGTTCGATCCGGTAAAAACGCGTCCCATGAAGCCTTTGTTTGAAAATCTGGAATGCCTGCCACGTCTTCGCGTGATTGTCCCGCACAAAATGCGTGCCGAGCGTCATCATGATCTTCTGGATCTCAGCCAGGTCTTCCTCTGAGATCGTCTGAAGCAGAAAAGGCAGATCATTCCGCTGCGCCGACGGATTGATCTTTTTGAGGATCTCGACCTCCGACAGAAAATACGCCGTTTCCAAAAGGAACCCTCCGAGCTCGCTCCACCTTTTTGCCTCATCCTGCTCATCCAGTACGCGGTCCAGCTTATCCTCAAGATTGAGCGGCGCTTTATAGACGTGCGGGATACCGTTGAAGGGCGCCTTGAAGACCGCGTTCATCGCTCCGCCGCCAAACTTCTTGATGATGCCGTTGCGGATGTCTTCCGAGACGCTTTCAAGCCGATGAACGGGCATCCGCATGTCCTTTTGAACGATATGCGCGATGATCGCTTCCTTGTCCTTCTTGCTCCAGACCCCCAGTCTGGTATCGCCGGGAGCGAGGCTCCGGAAATAGTTGAGGATCTTCTCCAAATGCCGCGTATACTCCTGCGGAGAATTCCCGATCGCGGCCGCGAGCTCTTTGAACCCTTCGGGTGCGGGCGCGCCGGAACGCTCGGCGAAATACTCTCTCACGAATTCAGCCTGCTTCCATTTCCCGCTCTGAAGGAAATCAGCCTGGTTCATGAACAAACCTTTCAATTTCTCGGGGTCGTCCGTATGCCGGCGGAACCAATCGACGATCTTTTTCGAGTCGTAATCGAGGATCGTTTCCTTGCCCGTGGACGCGTCCCGGTGCTTCACGAGGAATTCCTCGGCCTGGAATATCTCGAGGAAGTTCGAATAGAAGAAATAGATCTCATCCCCCAATTCAATGATACGCTTGACATGCGCCTGATCGACATAAAGGCCGGACAACTCGACATAGAACGGCAGAGCGCGGTCATGGGCGGCACCCTCCTGCCGGGCCGTCTCTTTCAATTGCGCGGAAAACGCTTGAGCGATCATTTGGCCGGTCGCCGTTCCGCCGCTCATCGCTTTTTCGATGTCCGACAACCATCCCCTGAAATGGTCCAGAGTGACCTTTGAGGGATAGAACGTCCGCGACCTCGAATAGAGGTCCCTGACCTTCCGGTCGTTGAGCTCCCCTTCGCCGGTAATGCTCTGGCGGAGGGACTCGATCGTGTCAATGAGGGGCTGGACCTTGGCGCGATGCTTCTCGGCAACCGCGGGATTTTGGACATGATGGCGCTCATGCCACGCGCGGAGGCCTTCCTGTATCTTCATCTGCTTATGCTCGGCCGAAGACTCTCCGCGGAACGTCGTCGTCAAGACCTTGCCCATGAACTGTTCGCGCAGATCCCGGCGCAAAAGGCTGGGGATGAAGGCGTCCTTCGAGAAAGCCGGGTCCGGGGAGTCCTTGTAAAAATCGCTGAAGAGTTTCTGCGCTTCATAGGGCACAAGGTCCAGGACCTCATCCGTGGTGACCGCGCTTCCGACCGCCTGCGCCGCCCATCTGCGTTTGTAGATCTCGGCCAGTTCCGCCGCGTTGAATTGGTAGATCCACGCGGCCCGGACAGCGCGGTGGGTCCGCAACTCGCTGGCGGGAAGCCCGAATTCCCGTTTCAGGATCTCATGATAGTCGTCCAGCCGGCTTCTGCTCATCGGGTCCACGACATACATCTCCATGCGCCGGAAACCCGCGTGCTCTTGGAAGATCACCCTCCGGAGCTGCTCAATGAAATCGGGCCGGGTCTTTCGCTCCTTCTTTTCGATCTCCAGTTCGTTCTTTTCCATCTTTTTCTTGAAATCCTGAAGCCGTTTCCATTCTTTTTCATCGTACGCGTTCAATACATAAAGCCTGTAATAAGCCCGTTGGTCGTACGGACGGTCTTCGTTCTTTGAGGTGACAGGGGTCAGACGGCCGGGGTCCAGATCGATCCCCCATCTGTCTTTGGCGACCTTTATGACAGCTTCCTTCGGGGTTTGGTACTCGGACTTGACGGGCCCGGCGATCGTCGGCCCCAATGTGCCGGGAAACGAAAGTTCAAAAAGGTTCCCCCGTTTCTGCAACAGGATCCTGCCCGCTTCGTCCTTTCCAAA
>CAZBAY010000276.1:0-3080 GCA_964489945.1 uncultured Planctomycetia bacterium | reverse complement strand
AAGATCTTTCACGTGAACTGGTTCCGCACGGACGCGCAGGGAAAATTCCTGTGGCCGGGCTACGGAGACAATCTTCGGGTTTTATTGTGGGCCTTGGAGCGGGCGCAGGGCAGGGGCGAGGCGCAAAAAACGCCGATCGGTCATGTGCCGACGCCCGGAGCCTTGAACCTAACGGGACTCGACCTTAAGAAGGAAACAGTCGCAGAGCTTCTCTCAGTCAACCGCGCTGAATGGGAAGCTGAGCTTCAGGGTCTGACGCCGTTCTTTCAATCAGTGGGCGAACGTCTGCCGAAAGAGCTTTTGGCCGAAGAGGCAAGTCTTCGCGAACGCTTGAAGACGGCATAGACCGTATCTTCAGATGATCACACCCGGGGAAGTGAGCCAGATCGTCCTCTCAAAACTTCCTGACGCGAAAGTGGATGTGAGGGACATGACGGGTGGCGGCGATCATTTTGAGATCGTGGTGGTCTCAAAGGCCTTCACCGGCAAGACGCTTTTAGAACAGCACAAGATGGTTTTCGCCGCGCTCGAGGGCGAGATGGATCACAGGATCCACGCGGTACAACTTAAAACAAGGACCCCTTAGAGAGGCGCTTATTATGTCGAACCCGACCATTGAAAAGATCGAACAAGAGATCAAATCCCACAAAGTCGTTCTATTTGTGAAGGGGACGCCGCAAGCGCCTCAATGCGGATTTTCCGCGGCGACGATGGAGCTTTTTCAGAAGATGAACGTGCCGTTCCACTCGGTGGATGTCATCGCGAATTCCGACATCCGCAGGACCCTGCCTGAAGTTTCCAAATGGCCGACCTTTCCGCAGGTTTTCATCGATGGGAAGCTGATAGGCGGCTGTGATATCATCCGCGAAATGCACGATAGCGGCGAGCTGCAGAAACTCCTGAAATAACTCTTACCTGTTGCGGAGCTGTTTTTCCGCGTCCACGAGATCGCGATTTATTTTTAAAACGGCGCTTTTAGCGGCCTGGCGCAGGTGCTCGCTCACGCGCGGCGCTTGTTTTAACTGCCTCAAGAGCTGAATGACCATCCGGAAATAGCGGATGATCTCGCCCTCATCCACGTCCGTGTGTTTACCCAGATCGCCGAACGAAGCGCCCCCGATCCACGCTTCCATCGCCAGCGCCAGGTGAAAGTGAGGGTGCTTGGTGAAGGGATAAACTTTGTAGGCGGCCTCTTTCAGGTGGATCTTCCGGAGGGCGCTCACGGCTTTTTTTTCTATTCCGGAAAGGTGATGGGGAAGCGTGGGCGGTTCCTGTTTTTTTCGCGGCTCGAAGACGAGCGCGGTGAGGAGGACCGACAGCTTCACCTCATCCAGTGTTTCCAGGTACCCCTCCTCCAGCATTTCCGAAAGAAGCAGTTCATAACCGTACATCCAGGACGCGAACAGGCCTTTTTCCGTCAGGCCCGAGTCGCCAAGGTAGCCAAGCTCTTTCAGGAGCGCGAGCTTTTTTTCCATCGCGGCGACGCCCTTCATGCGTCCTTTCCGGTTGTTTTGATAAAAGTGGAGTGATCTCGGGTAAATATCGATGAGCCCCTTTCCAAACTTGGCGTAAAGATTGAGCAGCGTCGCGTAGCAGGAATTGAACTGGCTTTCGATGGGCTCGGGGCTCCCGAACATGATGCGCTGCATGGCGGGAAAGGGGATCTGGTGGGGATTGACCCGCGAATAAACGAATCCCTCGCTATCCATGCCGCGACGGCCCGCGCGCCCCGCCATCTGGAAATAATCGCGCGTACGAAGATTGGCGAAGCCCGTCCCGTAGAATTTCCTCAGCTCGTCGAAGACGACGGTCTTCGCCGGCATGTTGATCCCGAGCGCGAAGGTTTCGGTCGTGAAGATCAGTTTGATGAGCTTTGAGGTGAAAAGCTGTTCGATCACTTCTTTCAAGGTCGGAAGCATCCCCGCGTGATGGAAGGCGATCCCTTTTGAAATAAGGCGCTTCATGTCCGCCGCGCTCGCCTCGTGGACGAGATCGTAGCGCTCGCAGAGGCTTTGATAAAGTGTTTCGATCTCACTTTTTTCCGCTGCCGTCAGAAAGTCGAATTTTTCCTGCTCCCAGGCCAGCTCCTCGGTCCTTTTCCGCCCGAACGTGAAATAAAGGCAGGGCAGACGCTTCTCTTGCACCAGGTGACGGATGAGGTCGTCCGTGCGGTTCGGCTTCGCGCGCAGGAACCGCTCATGGCCTCCTTTTCTATGATGGCGATCGCGGCGCCCGAAATTCCCGCCCCCGAACAGCGAGGGCCAAATGTCGCGGCCGAGATAGCCGTCTTTTCTCAGGGACCGCGGATCGTCATAGATATTTCCCTGGCACTGAAAGAGATGCACGAGGGGGACCGGCCGGTGTGTTTCGATTATGACCTCGATCGGGTGGTTCAGGATGCCGCGTATCCACTGGGCGAGCTCCTCGATATTGGGCGCGGTCGCTGACAGCGCGACAAAACGGATGTGCTCGGGGGAGAACATGATCGCCTCCTCCCAGACCGTGCCGCGTTCGACGTCGTCAAGGTAGTGGACCTCGTCGAAAATGACCCAGGCCGTGTTCTTGAGTTGTTCAGGGTCCTCAAAAAGCCGATTGCGGTAGATCTCGGTCGTCATGATGACAATAGGCGCGTCGGGATTGAGGCTCACGTCGCCGGTGAGGAGGCCTACCTGGTCGGGATAGCGACCCGAGAAGTCCCGGTATTTCTGGTTCGAAAGGGCCTTGATCGGGGAGGTGTAGATGACCCGTTCGTTGCGGGAAAGGGCTTTGACGATCGCGTACTCGGCGATGGCGGTCTTTCCCGCGCCGGTTGGCGCCGAAACGAGGATGGATTTTTCCTCGTCGATCGCCGCGATTGCTTTCAATTGGAACGGGTCGTATTTCATAGGCGCATTATAACGGTACTATTTTGTGTTTACCAGTCAAATATGGTATAAATTGTAGTTCTATGAGAAAAATGCCCTTTCTTTTGGCGATTTTCACGATCGTTTGCGCGACGCCCGCGCAGGCGCAGGGGCCTTTGGCCGCTACATTGATCCGCGGCGTGGCCTTTGTGCCGATTGAGGCCATTTCCGTCGAAA
>CAZBAY010000275.1:0-8051 GCA_964489945.1 uncultured Planctomycetia bacterium | reverse complement strand
GGCCCGTGGATCGACACCGAATTCGATGCATCCGATGCAGTGGTCACATGCCGTGTGAATGGGCAAATGCGCCAGATGGCATCCACACGTGATATGGTATTTAACGTGAACACCTTGATCGCTTATATCTCATCCGTGATGACGCTTGAGCCGGGTGACATTATTTTTACTTCCGGCGGCACTGAGGCAGACAACCTCGCGATCAAGGGCGCGATGGAGTGGCTCGGCGAGAAGCGAAAGCATCTCGTCGTTTCAACTATTGAGCATCAGGCGGTTCTCCACCCGGCACAATATTTGGCGAAACACGGTTACAAGGTCACATTCGTCCCGGTCCATTCGAACGGCATCATCGACCTGGAGGCGCTCAGGAAAGCGGTGACCGACGAGACCGCGCTCGTGAGCGTCATGCATGTCAATAATGAGACCGGAGCGATCCAACCGGTCCGGGACATCGCCCAGATCGCCCACGCGAAAGGCGCTTTATTCCACACGGATGCCGTGCAGTCCTTCGGAAAGCTCGAAATGGACGCCGAGGCGCTGGGCGCTGATCTTATTTCCATTTCCGCGCACAAGATCTGCGGGCCCAAGGGAGCCGGCGCTCTGTACGTCAAAAAGGGCCTTAAATTGAAGCCCGTCACGCACGGCGGTCATCAGGAAAAGAACATCCGCCCCGGAACGGAGAATGTCGCGGCGATCGCGGGGTTCGGGAGGGCGGCGGCGCTCGCGGCAGCGTGTCATGCGGAAGAGGTGGCGCGCGTGGCCAGGTTGAGGGAAAAGCTTTTTGAAGGGCTCGAACAGCTGGTTACCGGCGTCCGGCTGAACGGCGACCCGGAGCGGAGGATCTACAGCACGCTGAACGTTTCTTTCGAGGGCCTGGACGGAGAAACGCTTCTCATGAATCTGGATCTAAAAAATATTTATGTCTCGACCGGCTCAGCCTGCACGGCGGGTTCAGTCGAGCCTTCGCATGTTCTTATCGCGATGGGGCTCCCCGAGAAGCTCGCGCGCGCCGCGATCCGTTTCTCGCTCGGCCGATTCACGACCGAAGAGGAGATCGATTACGCGCTCGCCGAGATCCCCCCGATCGTTGAGCGTCTGCGCAAATCATCCACCGAAAAAATGAGAACATCGTGATCGTTGATACGCACTGTCACTTGCATTTTCCGGAGTTTGACGCTGATAGGGAAGAGGTCGTCCGGCGTGCGAACGAGGCCGGCGTGAAAGTGATCGTCAACGTGGGCACCGATCCCGCGACGAACGAGGCCGCCGCTCGCGTGGCGGAGCGCCATGAGGGGATCTTCGCGACGGCAGGCATGCACCCGCATTATGCGCATGAGGTTTCCGAGGAGGCCTTGAAGGGGATGGACGGCTTTGTGAAAATGAGCAAGCCTGTCGCGATCGGCGAGATCGGCCTGGATTATTTCAAGAGCCAAGCCGACCCCTCGATCCAGAAGAAAGTTTTTATCCGGATGCTGAATCTCGCGATCGAGAACGCCCTTCCGGTCATCGTCCACTCCCGGAATGCTTTTCGCGACACGCTCGAGATCCTGAAAGCCGAAGGGAAGGGAAAATTAAAGGGTGTCATGCATTGCTTTTCCTACGACGAAGCTTCCCTCAAGGACCTTCTCGATATCGGATTCCTCGCGTCCTTTACCTGTAATCTGACATTCAAGAGCGCGGGCGCGCTTCTTGAGGTGGCGAAAGCGGCGCCGCTCGACCGCATCATGCTGGAAACCGACGCGCCCTACATGGCGCCTCAAGTCTACCGCGGCAAACGGAACGAGCCCGCTTTTCTTGCGAGTTTGGCGGAATTTTTATCTGAAAAGCGCGGCATTGCGCGCGCGGAGCTTGAAGCCACGACGACACGGACCGCTCTGCGGTTTTTCGGCCTTCCGGTGGCGCATGACTAAGCTGTTCCCCTGGATGAAGAAAAACGCGGCGGCTTTCCTGATGATCGCTTTTGTCGCGTCGTTTTACTCGCTCCTTTATTTTTCAAATAAGGATACCCATAAAAAGGGCGAGCCCGGAGCGGCCAAACAAGAGGAGCGGTTTTCCGCCGAGGACCTGAAGCAGAGAGAAGAAGTTTTTAAAAAGAACATTCAGGCCGACCCTAAAACCATGGCTGCCGTGTCGCTGGGGTTTCTGGCAGTGGTCTCCGCGGGGCTCGCGACGAATTTGCTCATTCTCATTCAAAGATCGCGGGGCACCTTTTCGATCCCCCGGTCTCAGGAGCACCAGGGTGTTCCCTGGGGTTTGCGGGAGGTGTTGTTCATCTACGCTTTTTTATTTTTTGCGGAAGCGGTGATCGTCTTTTGCGAGATCGCCGCGGGCGCGGTGTTCAACCTGAAATTCGCCGAGAAAGACTTTTTTTTGATGTTGAACAGTCTGTTGCGGGACGTTCTCGTCGCGGGGATGGTCATTTATCTTGTCACCCGCACGTTCAGGCAGCCGGTCTCGCAGATCGGGCTGACGCTCAAAAATTCACTCAGGAACGTCTGGGTCGGCATCGCCGGGTACGCGGCGATCATTCCGGTCCTTTTGGTCGTGCTTTTTGTTTTGGCCGTGCTGGCGCAGCTCTTCAAATACGAGCCGAAACCTCAGCCGGTCGTGGAGATCTATCTCACGCAGTCCAAAGAAAATTATCTGATCTTCTTTACTGTATTTGTGGCGGTCGTTGGGCCGGTGATCGAGGAGATCTTCTTCCGCGGTTTCACCTACAAGGCGCTACGGACGCGCTACGGGATCAAGTGGGGCATTATCGGCTCGGCGGCGATCTTCGCGGCGCTTCACATGAATTTCATGGCGTTTTTCCCGATCTTCGTGCTCGGAGTATTTCTGGCGTATATCTACGAAAAGACGGGGTCACTGGTGCCCTGCATGACGGTGCACATGCTGCACAACCTCATCATGGTGGGTTTGACGCTTGGATTTAAATCACTTTCGACATGAAAAAAAATAAACTGGAACTATCGCAAATTGGTGAGTTTGGATTAATTGATATTTTGAGAAAAAAGATAAAAAAGGGTTCTGGGGTGCGCATTGGGATAGGGGATGACGCGGCGGTGCTGCGTGTGGATGCGGGGAAGGACATTTTATTTACGACGGATATGATCATCGAGGGTCGGCACTTCCGCTTGAGAGAAGCGAAGCCTTACGAGATCGGCTGGAAGGCGATGGCGGTGAATATCAGCGACATTGCCGCGATGGGAGGTCTGCCGATATTCGCGGTCGTATCTGTGGGACTGCCGGCAAGTCTAAAGCTTCATTTTGTGAATGAGTTGAACCGTGGTCTTCGCGCGGTAGCGGGGCGGTTTGGCGCGCAGATCGTCGGAGGGGATACGAATCGCTCCGACAAGCTTGTTCTGTCGGTGGCGCTACTGGGGGAAGTGAAACGCGGACAAGCGGTGACGCGTTCGGGCGCCAAGCCCGGTGATGTGGTTTTTGTCACAGGTTCACTGGGGGGCTCCTTCGCGTCGAAGAAACATCTTCGTTTTGTTCCGCGGATCAAAGAATCACAGTTTTTGGTGAAGAATTTTAAAATTAATTCAATGATGGATATTTCGGACGGCCTCGTGTCGGACCTCCGGCGCATCGCGGAAGAAAGCAGCGTGGGTTTTGCGATCTCTCAGAAAGCGATCCCCGTTTCGCGTTCCGCGAAGAATTTGCGTCAGGCGCTGACCGAAGGAGAGGACTTTGAGCTTCTTTTCACGCTTTCGCCGAAAGAGGCAGCTCGCCTGACATCGATGGCGATCCCCAAGGGACTGGCACCGTTCCATCCGATCGGACGAGTCGTGGCCAAACGTCTCGGCATTCGCTGGACGCGCCGGGATGGAAAAGCCGCGCCGATCTTGGAAAAGGGATTCGACCATTTCAAATGAAAACATCAAGTTTTAAAAGCAATTCGCCGGCCGAGACGAAGCGAATAGGGCAGAAGATCGGCAAGGAACTCAAGGCGGGAGATGTCGTGGCGCTTGTCGGGGAGCTGGGAGCGGGAAAAACGACGATCGCGAAGGGGATCGCCAAGGGTTTGGGCGTGCCCAATGAGGAAGACGTACTGAGTCCGAGTTTTGTGCTCATCCACGAATACGAGGGCCGCGAGAAGATCTATCATATTGACTGGTACCGCCTTCAGTCCGTTAAGGGATCGGACGAAATGCTGGCGGAAGAGTGTTTCAATTCGGACGGCGTGACACTCGTCGAGTGGGCCGAGCGCGGCCGCGACATTTTCCCCCGCGACCACATTCGTGTAGAGTTGATCCATAAAGGGCCTAGGACAAGATTGATAAAAGTATTTTCGGCGAGCGGCAGGACCCATTCGCACGGATTTTAATTATGAAAATACTGGCTTATGACAGCTCCAGCGAGGTTTTGAGCGTCGGACTTTTCGACGGTGAAGCGCTGATCGGCGAAATGGAGTCGGCCCTTTTCACGCGGCACACGTCGACGCTTGCGCCGTGCATCGATATGCTTCTTAAGTCGCACCGGATGGAGATCGCCGATATCGATGTTATCGCGGTGGGGCTCGGCCCCGGGTCCTTCACGGGCTTGCGGGTCGGATTAGCCACCGCGAAAGTTCTGGCCTATGCCGCGAAGAAAAAGCTTGTCGGCGTTTCGAGCCTCGAGGCGATCGCTGCCGGCCTCCCGGCCTGGCGCGGAAAAAAAGCCGTCGCGCTAGACGCGAAGAGGGGAAGGCATTACGCGGCGGTTTTTGAAATGAAAAACGAGAAGCTCAAGATGATCGGGAGACCGAGTCTTGTGACCGGGGAGAGGCTCCTGAGTTGGAAGAAAAAGGGGATGGATGTCCTGCAGAACGGCGATCTCGGCCACCCCAAGGCTTCGGGAGTCGTGAAGGCCGCGATGAGCCTTATTCGCGGGAAAAAATTCTTCGACCCGTTTAAAATAGAACCTGTTTATTTACACCCGAGAGATTGCAATGTCACGCGAAAGACGTAAAGGGCATTTACCGATGGTCTGGTCAGAGGTGGATCTGGGCCAATTGCGCCGAAACCTATCCGTGATTCGCGGGCGTCTGGCTTCGCCGAAGGTGGAAATTTTAGCCGTCGTGAAAGCGGACGCCTATGGGCACGGGATGAATGCGGTCGCGAAAACCCTAGCGGGGCAGGGCGTCAACTTTTTCGGGGTCGCGACGATCGAGGAGGCGCTTGAGCTCCGCAAGGTCTTGCCGCGCCCGCGTATCCTCGTCCTCGGCAGTGTTCACGCGAAACAAGTCACACTTTTTGTGAAAGAAAAGATCACGCCGACGATCTCCTCGGTCGAAGACGTGAGCATTTTCGAAAGAGCGCTCCGCGGCGCCCGCGGCCGTTTTCCGGCCCATGTCAAAGTGGATACCGGGATGGGGAGGCTGGGCGTGTGGCACAAGGACGCGGCAACGTTCTTTGGAGCTTTGGGCCGCCGGTCGCCGCTTCTCATCGAGGGTCTTTACACGCATTTTTCAAGCGCGGACCTCGAAGACCCCGATTTCACGGAAAGACAGCTCGCGCTTTTTAATGGCGTCATCCACCGGGTGCAAGCCGCCGGATTTTCTCCGCGCTATCTCCACGCGGCCAACAGCATGGGGATCCTTCGATTCAAGAACGCCCATTTTAATCTGGTGCGTCCCGGCATTATTTTGTACGGCCTCAATCCCGCGAGAGACGCCCGTCTGCCGAGCGGCATAAGGCCGATCCTGTCTCTCAAAACGCGTATTTCTTTTCTCAAAGAAGTGGCCAAAGGGCGGACGCTTAGCTACGGCGCGACGTTTGCGGCGCGAGGAAAAACACGCATCGCGACGCTTCCCGTCGGCTACAGCCACGGTTACCGCGTCGGGCTATCAAATAAGGCATTTGTTGCTGTCCGGGGAACCCGTTGTCCGGTCGTTGGGCGCGTGACGATGGACCAGACGCTGGTAGACGTCGGAGGGCTTTCGTCCGTGAAGCGCTGGGATGAAGTGACGCTCATCGGGGAGGACCGGTCAGTTAGGGTCTCTGCCGAGGAATTGGCCCATATCTGCGGAACGATCCCTTACGAGATCGTCTGCTCGATCCACAGTCGTATCCCGAGGCTCTACAAAGGGATGCGTTGATTTTTCGTTGGACACCCGCCTGGCTCGTGTTATAATCTAACCTTTCCACCAGTGACGCTTTCTAAATCAACTGGTTTAAACTAATTTTAACTACTCTGCATCACTCTCTAGACTAAGTACTAGAGCAAAGGGGATGACATGGCAAAAATGATAGGCGCTCAAGCGGTGGTCGAAGCATTCACACGCGAAGGGGTCGAATATGTTTTCGGCCTTCCGGGCGGAGCGTGTCTGCCGCTTTTTGACGCGCTGTATGACGCCAAGTTCAAAGTCATCCTCGTGCGTCATGAGCAGGGCGCGGTTCACATGGCCGAAGGCTATGCCCGATCCACCGGAAAGCCCGGCGTCGTCGTCGTGACGTCAGGCCCGGGCGCGACCAATACCGTCACCGGCATCGCCGACGCCTACATGGATTCCATTCCGCTTGTTGTGATCACGGGCCAGGTCAAATCATTCCTCATCGGCAATGACGCTTTCCAGGAAGCCGATGTCACCGGCATCACACGGCCGATCACGAAACACAATTATCTCGTCAAGGACGTCAAGGACCTTCCGCGCGTTCTGAAAGAGGCTTTTTTTCTCGCGATGAACGGCCGGCCCGGTCCCGTTCTGATCGATTTTCCGTCGGACATAAGCCTGGCCCCGCTGGATTTCGAGTATCCGGAGAAAGTAAGTATCCGCGGCTTCAAACCCACGATGGAAGGCCATCCCGGACAGATCAAGAAAGCGGCGAAGCTGATCAAGGAATCGAAAAAGCCCGTCGTGTACTCGGGCGGCGGTGTCATTATTTCGGGCGCGGCTAAAGAGCTCACGGAATTTGTTGAAAAGATAAAATCGCCCAGCACGAACACGCTGATGGGCCTGGGCGGCACGCCCGGCACGCATCCGCTTTTCATGGGGATGCTCGGCATGCACGGGACCGTTTATTCGAACCGCGCGATCCACGAGTGCGACCTTTTGATCGCGGTCGGCGCGCGTTTTGATGACCGCGTCACGGGGGACCTCAAGAAATTCGCCCCGAACGCGAAGATCATCCACATCGACGTGGACCCTTCGGCGATCTCGAAGAACGTTCAGGTGGATGTTCCGATCGTCGGTGACGTGAAGCAGGTGCTTCGCGAGCTGAACAAGATCGCCGAGGCGGGGGATACGTCTGATTGGTGCCTCCAGGTCGAGCAGTGGAAGAAAGAAAGCCCGCTCCGCTACACGGACGACACGGATAAGGTCCGTCCGCAGTACGCGATCCAGAAGCTCGCCGAGATCCTGGGCTCTGACGCGATCGTGACAACGGACGTGGGTCAGCACCAGATGTGGGCGGCGCAGTATTATCCGGTGGGTGGCCCGAACCAATTTTTGACGAGCGGCGGCCTCGGGACGATGGGCTACGGGTTTCCGGCCGCGATCGGCGCGCAGTTCGGCAATCCGGGGAAGACCGTTGTCTGCGTAACGGGCGACGGCTCCTTCCAGATGAATTTCCAGGAAATGTCCGTCGCGATGGTGCACAAGCTCCCGGTCAAGATAGCGATCATCAACAACAATTACCTTGGGATGGTGCGCCAGTGGCAGGAGAAATTTTACAACCACCGCTACTCGAGCTCCGACATGGAGGGAAATCCCGATTTTGTGAAGCTCGGGGAAGCGTACGGAGCTGCCGGCAGGCATGTGACGCGCAGGGATGAGGTGGAAGAGGCGATCCGGTGGTCCAAGACGATCACCGACCGGCCGTGCGTGCTGGATTTTGTCGTGGAAAAAGAAGAAAACGTTTATCCGATGATCCCTTCAGGCAAGTCCTTTGAAGAGATCATTGACATGGCATGAATGAGCACGCGACTTACGACGCCAAAGGCGTCGTCAAGTCGCCCGTGCGAATTTGTCCTACGGAGGCGCGGCCCAGCGCCGAACGTAGGGCGAGATTAGGAGAATTTAATGGCAGTCCATAAAGAAACTCCGGTTACAGAAGCGATCTACTCGG
>CAZBAY010000274.1:0-3715 GCA_964489945.1 uncultured Planctomycetia bacterium | reverse complement strand
GAAATAAGGGGTCCTTGCGTTCCAGACGTTTGGCAGCACATAGGCCTTCGACCGCGACTTGACCAAAGCTTCCATTAAACAGGTTTGGTCCCGTACAACGAGCCCCCTACTTATCTTCCGTTCATAGAGTTTGATCCACTCGCTGAATAAACGATCGTTTGTCCGGTTTTTCCGGTAGAGGATCACTCCTGAATTGTAAGGAGTACAGCCGGTAAGGGGGAGTCCGTTGACTTTGGCTTCGCTGTCATCCGCCGGAGTCGCGGCCAGGCACAGATCAAAATGATCCAACAGCCCGAATAAAGGCCGGCAATTTTCATAAAAGTAGGTATCCGTGTCGAGGAACAGTGTTTTTTGGTAAGGGGAATCCCGGTAGACGTGACGCGCTTTATAAAGGTGTGCTTCGCACCAGTTTTTAAAGGGAGGAAAGCGGCGGATAATGACCCGGTCAAAGACCTTATTATCAGGTTCTTGATCCGCCACCAGCGTAATGTGTGCTTGGGAATCGACGCGTTTGAGGCTTGATGCCGAAACGATGGCTTCTTCAACGTATTCCTTCCCGGAAGCCACATAAAGATAACCGTATTTCATCGTGCATAGCATCCCAAAATACAGAGGCGAAGTCAACCCACAATCAAGCCGATACAAGGGCTCTCAAGCCGGTACGGACAGGAAAAGAAACGATTGACGTCGGAGCGCGCAAAAGCGTATAACTTAATAATAAAATAGGTCTCTCACCCATCATAATATGGTCCAAAATATTCCCAAACTAGCCTACGTTATTTGTTCCACGCCACGGACCGGCAGTAATATGCTTTGCTTTGGGCTGAAGGAAACGGGAGTCTGCGGGGCGCCGGTGGAATACTTTAATCCTTTCACTTCGGTTCCGGCAGCGATGGACGAAGGCCGATTCGAGGATTTCTCGGCATATGCGGACTGGGTCATCCGGGAAAACACCGGACCCAACGGCGTATTTGGCGTGAAAATGCACCGGGGCCAATTTCATTTTTTGACCGGTGAATTAAAAAAAATGGGATCTTACCAGGATCTATCGGACACGGACGCTTTGAACAAGCTATTTGGTGATCCCCGTTATATTTATATTACCCGGCGGGATAAAGTGAAGCAGGCTGTATCCTGGCTCATCGCGATGCAGACGGCGAATTGGATGGAAGAAAATGGCGGCCAACGCTCTGGAAAGATCAGCCCGCGGTACGATTACTTCGCGCTTTACGCGCGGCATCGGATGCTCATTCAGCATGACCTACTCTGGAGAGATTTCTTTGCGCGGAATCATATCCAGCCGCTTGAGATCGTTTATGAGGACATGATCGATTCTTATCCGCGCACGCTTGAGCGTGTATTGGGGCATCTCGGCCTGGATCCGCATGCGGCCCGTAAGGTCCCGGCTCCGCCGACGAAGCCTCAGGCAAGCCCGATCAACGATCTTTGGGTCGAAAAATACAACAGTACCCCACGGTGGCCCGGAAAACTCCATCAATTTTTCGCCCGCGCGGCAGGCAGATTGAGCCATGCGTCCTAGCTTAGGTGTTCTTATCACTTATTTCAACGAGGGGAAGCTCCTGACCGAGTGCTTGGACACGTTGCGGTCCGGCCCGGACAAGCCCGACGAGATCCTCATCTATGATGACGCCTCCGGCGATCCGGCCGAGCGCTATGTGAAAGAAGAGCATCGTGCCCGCATCCTGCGCGGCGAAAAGAACGTCGGCCCGGGTCTTGCGCGGAACGAGCTCATGAGGGCGAGTGGCAGCGATTTTATTCACTTCCAGGATGCGGATGATCTTTTTGACCCCCGTTGGTGCGCGGCCCTGCGAGACGCGATCGGCCGGGGGGAGACCGGTATTGTTCTGAACAACGTCTCCGTTGTGGACCCGGAGGGCAGGAAAACCGTCGCTCCTCGGCTCTATGATTTTCGTGCTCTTTTCCAGTCGAACGATTTGCTGGATTTCTTCCTTGCCGAGTATACCTATATTCTGGTGGCGATGACGACGTTCCGCAGAGAATCGGCGCTGCGTGTGGGGGGATTTCTTCCGCGGGAAACGCTCACATTCGCGGAGGATTTTGAATTCCACATGCGGCTTTTTTCCCAGGACCTGAAATTCAGGGTCATAGAGGATGCCCTGGTAGTGAAACGGCGGCGTCCCAACAGCTTGAGCCGGGATGAAAATGTTCTGATGCGCCCCGGGGTCTTTACCGACGGCATCAAAAGCCTGCATCTTATCCGCGAATGGCTGCCGGCGCGCTATCACCGCCATTTGCCCGACATCTTTTGCCGGAGAGGAGCCGGTCTTTTCAGAAACGGAAGACTCCCGGAGGCGAGGACCGCGTTCCGGTTAGCGCGGGAATGGGGCGGAGCCGATTATCATAAACAACCAAGGGCTTACCGGTTGCTGGCAAAAACCTTTGGCCCGGAGTTTGCCGAATGGATCGTGTTTTTTTATTCGCAGTTGAAGTCACGGAGACCGCTGTCCTGTGGTAAAATGAGCCGAAATGGAAACTAAACCCTACGTTGTTATAGCCCGGAAATACCGGCCGCAGACTTTTGACGAAGTCGTCGGGCAGGACCACGTTTCGACGACGCTCAAGAACGCTATTTCGCTCAACCGCATCGGCCACGCCTATCTTTTCACCGGCCCGCGCGGGGTGGGCAAGACTTCGATGGCGCGCATTTTCGCGAAGGCGCTGAATTGCAAGACAGGCCCGACGACGACGCCCTGCGGCAAGTGCCAGGCGTGCCTTGAGATCGAGGGCGCGCGTTCGTTGGATGTCCTTGAGATCGATGGTGCTTCGAACCGCGGCATCGACGAGATCCGCGAGCTGCGCGAGAACGTGAAGTTCGCGCCGGCGCTCGGCAAGTTCAAGATCTACATTATCGACGAGGTCCACCAGATCACCGACGCGGCATTCAATGCGCTTTTGAAAACCCTCGAAGAGCCGCCCGCGCACGTGAAGTTTATTTTCGCGACGACGGCAGCCCACAAAGTGCCGGCGACGATCCTGTCGCGCTGCCAGCGTTTCGATTTCCGACGGATCTCGACCGAGTTCATCGCGCGGACGCTAAAAGATATTTGTAAAAAAGAAAAGATCAAGATCGATGAAGACGCGCTTTTCGCCGTTGCGAAAGCGGGGGACGGCAGCCTGCGGGACAGCCAGTCCATCCTCGACCAGATGGCGGCCGGCGCCGAAGGGGAAATTTCCCGCGAAGACGTGATCCGGTCGCTCGGCTCGCTGGAAGAGGAAAAGCTCATCGAGCTTGTAGACTCGTTGGCCGCGCAGGACGCGAAGACGGCGCTTCTTCTATTGGACGGCGTCCTGAAAGAAGGGAAGGACCCTGTCCTTTTCGCCGAAAAGCTCCTTGAACACACGAGGAACCTTCTTTTCCTCAAAACCTCCGAGGAGCTTCTGGGCCTTTTGGAGGCTTCGGAGTCTTACAAAAAAAGTCTTTCCAAGCAAAAAGAGTCGTTCAGCCGCGATGACCTTTTTTATTTCTTCGGAGTTGTCACCCATACGATCCAGATCATGAAGCGGTTTGACTCCAAGCGCATTCCCCTTGAGATCGCTCTGCTGAAGCTCGCCCGCAAGGCGCCGATGCAGGACATTTCGCAGGTTCTTGAAACACTGAAAACCTCCCCTTCAAATTTCGAAAAAAAAAATAGTCCCGCGCCCGAAATAGCCCGCAAGACCGAGGAGGAAGACG
>CAZBAY010000273.1:0-18431 GCA_964489945.1 uncultured Planctomycetia bacterium | reverse complement strand
CAACCTCGAGGCCGTGCAGGAGATCGTCCACAACGATCTTGCCTTCTTTAGGCACGCGGAAGCGGATCGCCTGATCATCGGGATACGCCATGCCCTTTTCGATAAGCGTCTGGGCCACCGAACGATAGTATTCGGTGCGTTTTGATTGGAACACAAGCTCCCCGTCCCAGTTCATCCCCAGCCACGTGAGGCTGTCGAGGATCTCCTCGAGAAATTCCTGCTTTGAACGTTCCTTGTCCGTGTCCTCGATGCGGAGGAAGAATTGCCCGCCCTCGTGGCGCGCGAAACGCCAGTTGAAAAGCGCGGTCCTCGCGCTTCCGATGTGAAGGAAGCCGGTGGGGCTGGGCGCGAAACGGACTTTGACGTTTGACATGGGATCAGCCTAACTCAATATCAATTCTTGGTATGAATTCATCCCTCACCCTGCCGGCATAGGGGCTGGGGATCGTGTCCCCCCTGAATTCCACGGTCTGGCCCCGGGACGATCCGAGGGTGATCTTTTTCACGGAAACGCGCTGCTTCCCGAACGTGTCGAGCTGTTTGTGATTGTGGTAAAAAACGAGCGTCTTCCCTAAAAAGAGGAACGCGACGCAATTTTTGGGGACTCGCACCTTTGTTTCCTTCCCGTCTTTGGTGATGAATGGCCTTACGCTGTCCTCTTTGGTGAAGAAAGAGGCGGGCAGATGCGGCTCAAAACGCAGCGACAGTTTTTTGTCCGGTCCCAGCGTAAAGGGGCGTTTCCCGATATTCATGAAGAGCCACATCGAAAGAAACTCCGCCGTCGACCCCGAGAGCCGCGCGACAAAGCCGGTCCCGTGAAGCAAAGGGTCCAGAAAAGCGCTCGAAACAATGAATGACGAATTTTCGAGAATGCTCCGCCCGTAGCGCTCGGCCGGTTGGAACGGGATGAGCGCCTTTTTGATGTCCTGGAAAAATTCCTCTTCCATCCCGCCGCGCAACATTTCCAGCAAAAATTTATATTCCATGTGAAGAAAGATCGACTCGTTCTCCAGCCAGCCGGGCGCGAAAATACGGGTCCTCCCGATCTCCAGCGACGCTTTTTCAAGGCTGTCGTTGACCTTGTACATGCCCAGTTTCGCGTCATACAGACCGCTCCCCCGGACCGCCCTGAGAAGCGCGCGTCGGCGCGCGGGGTCCTTCTCCACTTTCATGGCGTGCACGGGCCCTTCAAGAAAATTCGGCAGCGGGACCTGTTCGAACGCCGAGACCCTCACCTTTCCCCGCTCCGTCCGGTGCCGGACGGCCTTATTCTCAAAATAGGTCGGGTAAAGCCGGTCGATTTTATTGAACGAACCCTCGAGACCAACCTCGATCTTTTCACGGCCATGCTCGAGAAAAGCTTTTATCTCGCCGAACGACAGCTGTCTTTCCCTACCTGACAAGCCGTACCGGGTCTGGCCGCGGAATCTTTCCTTCGCCGAAGCAGCAGCCTCCCAAAACATAAAGGGTTCGGAAAAATGCTTCTTTAACGAGCCGTCGAGCGCGCGGATGAGGTCGAAAAGCTCCTCGGGCAGCGCTTCTTTCTTTGTGAGGTCCACGCCCAGGTCTTCGAGGGACTGGACGAGGAAGACGGCGAGCCTTTTGAGCTCGAAGGTTTCGGGCAACGAGGATCCCAAAAGACCCGGCAGGCCGTTCAGCGCGTCGCACCACGACGGCTTGTCGGCTTCCATCTCCATCCCTTTTCCCTGAGCGTCCAGGGACGCGAGTTTGACGGCAAAAAGACAAAGGAGTTTGACGAATAGATCGGTCCTGTAGACCTCGCCTTTTCCGTGCCGGGTCCGGACGAGATTCGCCGAGTGAGCGCGCAACGCGATGAGCCGGCTTTTTTCCTTGTCCCGGACCGTCGCCCCGAACTGGCGGATCTGTCCCGATCCGTCATGAACATATTTCTCGTTCCTAGGCGCCACGACATGATCATTGTCAAAAAAAGCGAAATCCCTCTTTTTAAACAACAGGCTTTCCCACTCCTCCGGGTAAATGGCCAGGTAACTGTCGATCAGGTCGAGATTGTAGGCCCAGTGGTCCGTCCAGAAACCCTCGCCATGCTCGGCGCTGTCCTCACGGATCAGGAACGGCGCGAGCGCCGCCATCAGCTCCGCGAACCGCGCCGGACGGACCTGCCCGCCGTGGTGGGCCAGTCCTTCTTCCGCCAGAAAGCCGTAAAGCTCTCCGGGCTGGAACGGCTGGGCCAAAAAGGCCGTAAACTTCCCGGCGCCTTTTTTTCCTAGGAACCGGTTCAGGACCTTCACCGCGGCAGCGGACCGTTTCAGTTGGAACCGGACGCCCTTCACGACGAGCGGGTTGAAGCCATCCAGCTGAAGGAGATCGAGGAAAGTGCGGATGTTCGAGTCCTTGACCTCGGGAGTGAACCACACGTCGTTCCTGCGGTTCTGGTTCACGTCCCGGTAACTGCCGTTGCCCTGGGAAAAATAAGTGGGTTCGACGACGAACTGGTTGTAATCACGCTCAAGATCGCCGTGCTTGCGCGAATAGGCGTGATACCAAAGAGGCGCGTCCTTCACGCCCAGATTCACCGGCACGCCTCCCCGGAGCGCGTTGTCGAGGTAAGTCTGTCCGCAGTAAAGATCGTACGCGGACGACGACGTGGCCGTAAAGATCGAGGCCTTGATCGGCTCGACACAGGCCCGGTTTTCCCGGCTTTTCTCTTCAAAATAACCGGCGCGCCGGGCGCGGCCGACGTAGCGGTTCAACTTGTCGAGACGCGCGGCGTGGCCCGCCAAAAAGCGCAGGGTCCTCGTTTTGCCCGCCGGAATGGAAAGTGAAGCGTGCGCGAACGCGCAGGGGGTTTTATTTTCACAAATTTGGTTCGCGGGAACTTTAAAGGGGGCCGGGTGAAAAAAATGTTTAGGCTGGCTGAAATCGAGGACCGAACCGAAGATCACCGCCGGATCCACGATGATGTCGAGAAGCCGCAGCCCCCCTCTTTCTTCCACACCCCCGAAATAAAAATTCCCCCCCTCGATGACGGTCACCTCGGGGCGGTCCGTCGCGTCCACTTTGAGGCGGAAAAAAGGCGCCTTCCGGTCGAGGTTCTCCGCGATCATCCACGCCTCGATCGTACGGCTCATGTGTTTGACAAAAAATTGGTTCATGCCAAAAGGGCTCACGGCGGGAAGGCCGTCCAGGATCTCCAAATGGAGCGCGCCGCTTGTCTGATTTGTGATCGAAACCTCGCGCGCGAGCGCCGCCAGCGGCTCACCCGGAATCGTGAAATAACGCACCGTCGTCTCAAGACCCAACGCTTTATTCGTTTCGCGCAGGACAAGTTCGTGCGAGCTCACCTCCATCACCTGTTCGGGCGCCCCGGCCTCGGACAGGACTTCCCGGAAAGGCTCATAGACAAACACCTTTCCGTGGCGGTCCCACTTGAGGAACGTACGAAAACCGAGCGATGTGACCGTCTGGTAGGCTTTGTTGGCGGGAAAAAACTCGAGGATCGCGTTGTCCTTGTTCTTCGTGCCGAAGCTGGCGATCCCCTGCCCCCGGTTGACATAAAACGCCCACATCGGGATGCCGTACAGGCCCGCGATGCCCGGGAGGAAGTTACTGAAAGGCTTTTTCTGGTTGTAATTCCGGATGGCAAATCGCCCGTCGGAATGCAGTTTATAGTCAGAATCCATAGACTGACCATTGTACCCGGAATTGTTTCATGACTCAATCCCTCTTGAATTTAGCGGATTTATCGGGTAAACATTGAGGCACAAGGGCAAACCCGCCGAAAGACGGGGACGCAAAGCCGCAAACCTGAACCCGCTACAGAGGGAAGGTGGTTGGGCCGCCGGAGTGAAAGGGGCTTCGTGATGGTTAAAAAAACGGTCTTTCTATTTCTCGCGGGCCTTCACGTTTTTCTTCTTTCCCCCGCTTTCGCCGCTTCCAAGTCAGCTTCATTTCAAGTTTCGTGCATCATTCCTCAGCGGATCGAAGTCATGACTGCTTCCCCGGCGCGGGCCTCGGGCGCCTCTCAGGGTTTCACTCAGGAAGAATGGCGCAACACCGGCGGGACCTCTTCAAAACTCATCACGGTCACCGCTTAAGCTGCGGACGTTTCATTCACGGGAATATTTTGGTCTTCCATCGTAACGGGTTCTAGGGTCAGACGAATGGTCTGCCGGAACCCGCACGCCAAGCCGGCCCGAAGGCTTGAAGGATCCACCCGAAGCTCGTATTCCCCGGCCACCAGCTCATCGAAAAGGTACCTGCCCCGTTCATCCGTCAGGATGGATGCGCTCCCGAAAAGAACGCGGATATTTGCAAGCGCTTCATCACCTGAATTAAAAAGTGAGTCCCCGTTCCTGTCCAGATAAACGACCCCCGTCACGGCCCTCTGCGCCTTCATCGGAAAATGCGCCTCATAGCGGATGCCTTCAAAAACGGTCAGGGTTTTCCGGGCCGGCCCGGCGGGCAGATAACCGTCCGGAAGCGTCGCAAGGTCAAGCTTTGCCTCATGCTCACCGGCGAGAACGCCCGAAAAGGAATAACTGCCGGAATCGTTCGTCCGCGCCGCCTGGCCCGTGGCAAGCAGGATCCTCACCCTCTTGAGGCCCTTCTCGCCCAGATCGTACCGGCCGTTCCGGTTGGCGTCCTCAAAAACGAGGCCTGCGATCTCGGAGCGCGGTGAAAGGCCAAAATCAACGGACTGCGTCCGGTCGGCTTTGATCTCCATTTCCCGGCGGAGCGACGCCGTCGGCACAAAACCGTAAGGGAGATCTTTGCTTTCGAGCGTCAAAACCGTCTTCTTGCCGGAAACCTGGCTGATCTTCCAGTACCCCAGCTCGTCCGTGACGGCGGATTTTCCGTCGCTCACCTGGACCTTCATCCCCTCGAATCCCGGCTCTTCCGGCTGGCGGAACCCGTCGGCGTTGGCGTCCTTATACACATAGCCCTCGAAATGCCCCACCGCCGACCAGCGGATCCCGGTGTCATGGAGATAGCGGACACCGACCAGCACTTCCATCTCGACCCGCGGGTTTAGCACTAAAAGACTTTCCTGATCAAAATTCTCGAACCGCCCGGTCACATACACCTCCCAATTCGCATGCTTGCGGTAGTAAAGACCCGCGGAAAACGAGGTGCTGTCCTCTCCGGTCATGAAACTGTTCGGCGATTCGGTCTCCTCCTCATCGCGTATCCTGAGGTTCGCGTCAAAATAAAAAGGGGTGTCAAAAACCTGCCGGGAATAACTGAGCGTGTAGGTGATCGCTTCCGGCCTCGAAAACCGGTCCGCCTCCGGTTCGTCGAGCCAGTGCCACTCTTTCTGGGCCGAAAAATAAATGTTCCAGAAGATCCGCGTATAGAACCCCAGCGTGAACTGGTCGCGCTCGTAACTCAAAGATGATGTGTTCAGATTGTCGTTCTGCCGGTGTTCGTAGCGCCCCGTCAACGTGGCCCGGCGTCCCCAAAGATCCAGGTTATGTGTGACCTGAGAGCCGAGACTTCTGATACGGAACGGGCCGACGCGGCCCGTGTCGTCGATATTCTGGTAGAACACCTCGAGATTTGAACGGTCCGTGGGCTCGAACGTCAAACGCAGATCGGTGTGGACGTTCTCTTTTCGCGGATCATCGGGATTGGGAATGCGGCGGTCGCGGAATACGTCGAGTTTCCCGGACAACTGGACTTTCTGGAGAGGCTGCGCACCCGCCTCGAGAAGATAACCCTTCTCTCCCTGGCTTGACGGCACACCGATCATGCTCTGAAAATCCTGATTGATATCACGAAGCTCGCCGCGCAGCTGCCACTTGTCGAAATGCAGGCCCAGTGAGTGCTTCTGCGCGAGCCGCTCGTTGTCATGGTCGATCTCGGGCTTGAAGCGGACATGAGGCCCCAGGCCGATATTCCCCTTCGCGCCGAATCCGTGCCGGTTCAGCTCATCCGCGCGGTCCGGCCCCGACCCCGTGAAATAGCCGGCTTGGATGCGCGCGTCCTCGGCCGCTTTCCAGTCGATGAAATTGCCTGACAAGAACGAGTCTTTCGTCCGTTCCTGGGTCGCGAAAAAAGGCGAAAGCGTGCCGACGATCCCGGAAAGCTCCCGCCCGTAAAAGTGCGTGGACCTTATCGTAGTGGGCTCATTCCAGCGCTCCACGTAACCGCCCCGCATGCGGCCCGTTGAAAAGATCATCATTTCAGGCTTCACGTTGGAATCACCGGCCGCCGCGTTGAAGTTCTCGAGCGGGCCGATCCGTCCGTCCTCGAGTGAAGCGCGGATATCGGTCAGGAGATGCTTGGTGTTCGTGCCGGAGCGCTGGATGTTCGCGTGCGTTTCGAAGAAACCATGCGGCGTGTCGCCCTCGACAGCGATCCGCTGGCTGACGTCCAGGCTCGTGCGGTGCCTTTCATGGTACTTTTCCCCGCGGTGAAAGGCGCTGCGCGTCACGTTGTATTTGATCTTAAAGCTCCGTGTCTTCTCGATGACGTCCCGCTGGAGATCCGCGTAGGTCAAGCCGCGGATCTTTTGCGGAATGACGCGGACTTCAAAGGTCTGCCGGTTCGAGGCGTCCCACACATGGACGAACGTGCGCCCCGGGACGCCACCTAAAACATAGAGCACGGCCGGCTCCGCTCGTTCGAGGACGACGATGCCTTCATCGGTCGAGACGAATTTGACGATGTCGGACGTGTGCTTCAGGTAAAGCTCCTGTCCCGTCTCAAGCTCCACCGTGTTGCCCATCGTGCGAATGTCGGAGAACGTGAGACGCAAACGGGGCGGCATGGCCTGCGAAAAACCGCCAGACGAGCCGGTCCTCTTCAGCGCTTCCGCAAAAGACTGTTCGATCGCTTCTTCTTTGGCGGGGCCGTTCACTTTGCCGCTCCGCAATTCCCGGCGGTCAGCGAAGGAATAAAAATTGTCAGAGACGGCATGGCCGGATTCCGGGGCCAAAAAAAAGAATAAAAGAGGAAGGAAAAGGAAACGCCTTCGGAGGCGGGCGTTATTCAACGACGAGTGTTTTTTCTTCGACAAGGGTCTGGCCCATGCCAAGGTCATAGGTCAACAGAAGGTTGTAAGGCCCCGGCGAAAGACGTCCGACCCATTCGGTCTTTGTCCGGCCCGAGCTGCCTGGCATGGTGTAAAGCCGCCTCAGATCGCCGCGGGCGGCCACATTCCCGTCCGCGTCCATGACGAGGAAATTGCCGTCGAGCGTGATGTCCGTGTTGCCGGTGTTCTCAAAATCGGTCCATATCTCAAGGGGGCTGTTGCCGCGCGGGGGCACGGCCTCCACGCTCCTGACCCGGCCGGCCTGATCTACGGTGCCCTTCACGCGGATGAAAAAGAGAGCGCCGACACGGCCGGCGACCAGCACATTGGCACCCTCTTCATCCTTCATCGAGCCGACGATCGTCTCAAAAAAGAGGACGGAGAAATAGGCCCCTTGGGCCGGCGTGTCCTTCGGAACGCTCACCGTGTAGCGCGCCGTCACGCGGCCATATGGCTTCAGGACGTCCTCCGAGGGAGCGAAGGTGACCCACTGCCCCGCTGAGGCCGGCGTGGAACCGACGGGAGTAAATTCCTTCTCGCCGGTGCCCGTTCCTTTGTATCGCCAGTCCTCCTGATAAATTTTTAATTCGAGTTCATCCTCGGTCGGGTTTTCGCAGACGATCTCACCGGAGGCGCTTTCTCCTGGGGCAAGTTCGAGCTCCACCTTGGGGGCGTTGATGCGCAGGCTTACCGCGCGGGCGGGAGACGCCGAACAAAGAAGGCCGAATGCCAACGCGCCCACAAGAACCATTGACCTTATTTTCACGGGACCTTTCCTCATTTTGAATTCATGCTAACAAACGCCCCACCCGCTGTCAATCCCGCCCAAAAAAAAGAGGGAGGCCTTTTTCAAGACCTCCCTCTTCGACACGGCCTTTTTGGGGCCGCGCAAATCATCGATCAATAAGTAACCGTGTAGGTCACTTGGCCGTTGTAGGTACCGGCCGCCTGGTTCGGGGGAACCGTTCCGCCCGCGCCTTCAATAACGGCGTAATGCACCTGGATCACACGGATCGCGGCGGGTGCACCATTCTCGCTGTCATAGAGCGTCTTCCCTGAAGCCACCCAAGTGCCCTGCGTGCCCAACGAAGCCCCTGCGGGCATCGCCGCGCCGCCATTATCAGCGGCCGCGTAAACCGGGGTCACCTGCAAAGCGCCGGTAGGAAGCGTTTCAGCGCCTCCCGAGCGGGTCAACGCCGTGCCTGTCTGGGAGATCACATAAGGAGCTCCCTGCGTGTTGGCCGACAATATAGCCACGACGCTTCCCGTGCCGGTAGAGCCGGCCGCGGAAGAGACAAGATTCGTGCTCGCCGTGGGTTGAAGCGTACCGAAGTCCATGGACGCCAGCACAGTGCCGGTCGAGCTATTTTGACGGAGCACGACGTTCAACGCAAGGTTCGAAGGAACCTGTGCGGATACCGTGATCGCGGGTGAATTGATCGTAGCGGCGAAAACAGCGGGCGAAACCAAAAGCGCCAGAGCCGTCAAAACCGCGGTGAGCTTAGCTGCGTATTTCATGCGGGACATCCTCCTTTTTAACTCAGCTTCTTTAGCATAAAAAAAACCGGACCGCTAAAGAAGGTTGAATTTGACTTCTTTGGCAGCCCGGCTATCCGTCACCAATATTAACGGACCCGTGGTTTTGCGCCCTACCCTTACGGGCAGTTTGCGTTTAGCAAAGACACCATTTCAATGAAACGATAGAACTTGAAGAAATGTTACACTATTGAGTTTATAAAGTCAATAGCATGAGATATAAAAATAAGCTCATAAATCATTTAATATCAATGAGATACAAACTAATTATATTAATTAATTATAATTTAAAAAAGTAATTTACAAAGTGGTGATTGAGTACTTGATTTCAGAGCCGTAGGAGCCGGCCCGCGCGTTGGCAGGAATGGTAAGCGTGTACTTAAGAAGCACGCTCTCGGGTGTGCCCTTCTTATCAGAAATAAATACGACCGACTCGCCTTCCTTTACGGCTTGAGCCGACGCCACCGTTACGGTTCCGGACTGGGCCCTGTCGGCTGAGAAGCGGAAGGAATCATCAGGCAATGCCCCTCCCTCTTGTGTCATCAGCTTTCTTGAGACCACCTGGGATATCTGGTAGGGGGCCCCCAAGTTGGACTGTACCGTCAAAAGGACCTGCCGCTCATGCGGCGCGTTTTCTCCGGGCTTCACCATCCCGAAGTGGATGCCCAGGGCATCCTTCACTTCGACTTGCAGATGGAAGACGGGCTCGATCTGGAGCTTCACAGGAAGCACGATCGCCTCGGCGGAAATAAGGGGTGACTGGGATTCAAAACGGATCGTTATCGTACCCGAGTAGTGGCCAGCCTTGGCGGCGGCATCCGGCGTGATCTGATAGCGGACCTGGAATTCGTCGCTTTGGCCGCTTTCATTCGACGTATAAATGAGCGGAGGCTGCCCTACGGGGACAGAAGCACCGGTAGAGGCAAGCGCTCCGTTCGCCGCGCCCTGCGCCGTGAACGTCAGCAGGCGGTCATCTAAGAAAACGCCCTCCGTCGACACGAGCGGCTGCGGCATTTCCTGGATCACGCGGTACGCGGCTCCCGCGTTGCTCTCGATCCGGACGCTTAAGCTATCGCTCCCCGCCGGCGTATTCTGGTCGATCCGCCCCAGATCGATCTGCCGACCCCCTTTTTCGTTGCTTATGACCACGTTGAAAACGGGACGGATCTCCACCTGAACGTCTACCGTCTGAGTGACCGGCATGACCTGGCCCGTTGGATTGGCAGGCTCGGCGGTGAAAGAGATCTGGGTGTGGTAGAATCCGCCCGGCTGGTTATCCGGAATACGCACGTTAAAGACCAGGATAAAGTTGTCCGATTCGCCTGAGTTGTTGGAGGTGTAAAGCGGGATCTGTCCGAGCGTCAGCGGCGTCTCAAGCTGAGTGCGAAGCGTGCCGAGCGGTGACGAAGGAGAAAACAGGAAAAAGGCGCCCTGCGGAAGGCTTTTGCCGGCTTCGTTCATCAAGGGTTGATGAACGGTCAGGTAGATACGATAGGGCACGGCTTCGTCGCTCTGGACCGAAACGTTCACCTGTTCATTACGGAGCAGGCCTCCGGGAGCGGACGCTTCAAAGCGGATATTACGCCCGCCGGTCTGAGGCGCGACGGAAAGATCGAAAGCGGCGTTGGCCGCGCGGGGCATGGCCACGAGGCAGACACCCATCACAATACCCAAAAGGAGGTGCGGGCGAGTCATAGATCTCCCCTATTTACGGGACCAAAAAAACGGGATCAGAAGTCCCCTGTCAAAGATATACGGAAGTGATGCTCCGTGTCAATGGTAGGCAGGGAGAACGCGGTGGCGCTGTAGGGGTTGACGAGAGGCGTATTGACTCCCATCCCGAAGACGCCATACTCGGCACGCAGAAGCTGGTCGGGACGGATCTTGTAATCCACGCTGAAATAAACATTGTGATGGGCGCGGTAGTCGGACTCGACCGATCCTCCCGAGTTAAGAGAGTCGACCAGCTTGGGAAGGTCGATCTGGTGTGAATACGTGTAATCCATGAAAAAGGAGATCTTTTTCGTCCAGTCAAATTCGGTGCTCAAACCGATGTGGTTGATGTTGTCATCGATACCGCCCCAGAACTTGTATTGGTTCTGCGCGGCGTGGATCGTGTACGTCAGCCGCTCCTCCGGTTTATAGACGATGCGCTCCCGGACGATCGTGTAGTAGGGGTACGGCGCCAGCGCCTTGAGATGCCCCTGGGCGTACAGGAAACTCGTGAGATGATCGACGATGAGGCCGTCCACGACGTCATTGCGGTTGCGGAACGTGCCGTTCAGAAGGCCGCGCGGAAAATCGGAAACGTCGTTCGTCCGCTCCACAAATCCCTCGACCGTGAGTTCCCGGTTGACGATCCATTGAAGCGCCACCGAGTAAGTGAACTTGTCCGCGTTCCTGCCCCCGATGATCTCGTCATTGCGCAGCACTAGAGCGGAGGGGTCATCATAACCCAGAAAATAATAATTGGACAAAAAGGGCTCGATATCATCGGTCGTGCTCGGCAGGCCGTGCCAGCGGAACATGAACTTTGCCGTCCAGTGAGGATTGATCTTGTAGGTCACCTCGTCGCGGAGAACGGTCTCAACATAGGCGCCGTTGCTCGCCCTGTGGACGTTCCGCACATCAAACAGGTTCTCGAACCGCTCACGGAAGATCTTTTCCTTCCAGCGGATATTGAAGACGTAGCGGTTGATATCCACACCGTCACCAAGGCGGAAATAGTCAAGGCTCGGGTGGTAGGGCTGGAATGTGATGTGCTTGCCCCAAAAATGGTCGTCGCGTGTGTTCGTGTAGCGGGAGAGATTGGGGTTGAAGTGCTGGTCCATCCACGTGAACGCGAAACGGAAATCCGTATGGCCGTCGAAAAGCTTGTGGCCGTGAATATGATCGTAGTTATTGTCAAAAATAAGTTTGCCCGCGAATCCTTCCCGGTTGTCGCGGATGGTGTCGTCCGTCAATAGGTCCCGCTCCTGGTGGGATCCCGCCACCTCCGCCTTGATCGAAGCAGCTTTGTTGATGTCGAATTTGAGATCGACGCCGATGACCTGGTTCACGTCGGCTACGCTGTCGTCGATGAGCCCCGTCCTGAAAGTATACGTCGAGCCGATCATCAGCTGATCCGTCGCCTGGTGCTTCAGGCGCGCGGCGCCCGAGACATTGTCGTGCATAATGATGTCACTGTAATAATTCTCATCCCACGGCGTGAAGGGCGACGCGACGGTCGCCGCGAAATACGTGTCGCCCCAGTCCCCTTCGAACGAAGCGCCTCTCAAAAGAACCTGGCGGTTGCCCTCAGAGTCGCGCGCCATGAAAGAGAGCTCGTCCGAATAATAGCCGCGTTTGATCGAGCCTCCGGTCGGGCTTGAACTATCCCTAAAAAACTGAATGGGCCTGTACTGGTAGAGCCAGGGGCTCTGCTGCCAGTAGTCCTTGTGGTTGGAAAGCTCAAGGGGATCGTCGGTCGACAGCGCCTGCTTTTCATCGGCGAAATAGAAGACGCGCGCGTGCCACTGGTCTTCGTCATAATCCATCCAGAGCTTCCGGAAGAGATGAATATCATAGTCAATATCATGCGGAGGGATCGTGAACGGGAGGCCGCCCGTTCCCGGATTATAGTCAAAAAAACCGTGGACGACCGTGCCGGGCGTCAGGTTCCCGTCGTGGACCTTGATGATCGGGAACGCCATCGAATCCGTGTAATGCGTGCGGTAGATCTCGTTGATCGTGGAGTTGTTGGCTCCGAAATATTTTAAATTATAACGAAGCTCGGTCTTGTCGGGACATATATCGCAGTTGACGACCTGCTCCCCCGTTGTCCCGACATAAGACCAGGGATCCGCGACGATCTGCGTATAAAAGTTGATGGGGTCCGTCGGCGAGAAATCGATGTTCAAAAGGTACTGGCTGTAAATGGCGGGATCAAAGGTGTTGTTGAGGTCCTCGCCGAATACGTAGCGGAAATTGCGCTCCTGGAGATCGGCGTTCGCGTCGTTAACGATGAAATCCTCGTCGATGCCGGCCGCCAGGCGGTATTTGCCGCTCATTTTGATGCGGCCGCCGGCAAGCCCGCCTTCTTTTTTCTTAGCGGCGATCTCGGGATAATAGGAAACTTTTTCCTCTTTGGAGGCCATTTCCTCATCAGGGGCCTCGGCCCCCGCTTTATCGGCTTCGGATTCCATTTCAAAATCGGAGAATTCCGCGGGCGCGGCCGTAGGGCCTACGACTTTTTCCTTCGGCTGGCTTCCTGAATAGGTGTATTCCGCGGCGTGCACGCCAAACTGAGAGCTTAATAAAAGCGGAAGAGAAAGGAGAAAAACAAGAAAGCGTTTCATCACCTTGTCCGGCCTCCTTTTGTGCTGAACGTCCTGAGAGTCCGCATGATCGCGGCTGTTCTCTTATCCTTCATGGCCAACCCGATTGGGATCGACCAGATAGCCATGTTCCTGTAATAAGAGTCCCCGAAAACCGAACGGCCCGTCGCCGAATCGATCGTATCGGGCTGATTCCACGGGCTTTTTTGCACTGAGCTTGTATTATGCCACAATTTGTAAACTTCCTTCAATACAATATTTAGGGGAACCCCCTCCATCAGGCACAGGCTCACAAACGCGTAGTTCATGCCCGACCAGACGTTGCGGGAATGGTCATTGGAGAGGTCCGGGCGGCCGTTCTGAAGCACGGAGTTCACCATGCCAAAGGAGGAATGGCGGCGGTTCCGTTTCAAGATGCCAGCGATCGCTTTTTTGATCTTTTTCCGGTCAACGATGGGCCCCAGGCCCAGAAGGTCCGCGTACCATTGGCCGTTGAGTTGAGACAGCGCACACTCGTCCCCGAAGTACTTGCCATTCCAAAGCTCCTTTTCAAAATGAAAACTGCCTTTTAGGAAATCTTCCCAGGAGCGGGCCGCGAACGCGCCGTCTTTCACCAGAGACCCCATTTTTTCACACGCCAAAAGGGCCGCCAAATAAATGGAGGAAGTATAGGCGTTCGTTCCGTAAAACTCCCACAGATCGAACGTCTGGTCCGCCCCCTCATTGTCCGGAAGGCCGTTCCCGTCAAGATCGGTGTTTTTGGTCCAGGCTATCGCCCGCTTGACGTGAGGGTACATCCTTTTCAGGAACGCTTTGTCGCCGGACCATAAAAAATCCCGGTAGACCATCAGGATGAACTTCGGGTTCAAGTCCTTCCATTTATGGAACGTCGTTCCGTCGGAGGGCAGGTCGATACGGTTCCTTCCCAGATCATGCGGAATATAACCGTCCGGACGCTGGGCCTTCGCGAACTGCGTGATCTGAGAGATCTCCCACTCCGGAAAAAAATAGCTGAGCGGGATCGAACCGTAAAAACCCACGTCGAGCGTGCCCATCAGAGGGCAGATCACCGGGGCCTCGTAAAAAGCCACCCTTCCGTCCCGGACATACCAGGTCGAGGAAAAGAAAGGCGCCAGGTTCGTCAAGAGCGCGTCGTTGAACCATTGAGGGAACGGGAGTGAAAAAATGAGTTTTTGAAGTTTTCCGACCTTTTGGCGGAAAGCGCCGTGGCGCGGCAGGACGTAGTTGGAAACTTCGGAAACTCCTTTGAACCAATCCTGGTACCGGTGCCCGAACGGGTGATGGGGAAAATACCACGAGGCCGCAAATTTGAACTCCTTTTCCTGGCCCGGCAAAAGGCGCTGCCGCGCGGCGACGGCCCCGCAAAGCTCGCGGTTCTCGCCCTGGGCCGCCTCACCGGAACGGGTATTCGGCAGCTCGCCATTTTTTACAAAAAGGTCCCAGCCCAGCAGCGAAATATTTTGCGCGCTGAACGAGAAATTCTTTGTGACGGCGTTCCAGGACTCCAGAAAGCTCAGCTTCCAGCCGTCCCTTAAAAAGCTGAACCGGAGGTCCCCCTGCCGCGCGTCCTGTTGAGAGGGGTCCTGGCTCGAGAACTCGAGATCCAGCTTTTTCTTCCCCTCGATGACCCGGTTCCGCCTGCCGACACACCACTCACCGCTCAAATTGCGGCCGATAAAAAGAAACCCGGCATCCACCGGCGTTTTTCGGGTGTTCTTGACCTTCAGCGTGAAAAATACCGACGGCAGGCTCGAATTTTTCAGGTCCCCGGGAAACCACGGGGAGAACACCTCAAGCGTGACGTCCAGGCCAAGAGAAGGTTCTTCATAAGTAAGCGTCGCCCGGGGAAAGACCCCCTCATAACGGATATTCTTGATGTGCGGGATATTCAGGACCGGCGCCGTCTGCAGGAGGAACGCCTTTTTAGGCTGACGTCCGTCCGGAGACTCGGCGGAGATCCCGAAATGAAAACCCAGGATACCCGGATAATCGCCGTTCCCGGCGATCGGGTTCGACCAGTTGTTCTGGAACGTGATCGAGTTAAAAAGGCCGTTTGGAAGAACCTCGAGCTTTCCGGCTCCGACCCCGCCGAGCGGCACGCCCATCCGGACATCATCCCGGGTCTGATAGACGGGCATCAGCTGATGTTCTTTTGGTCGTTCAGGTTAAAGGGGTTGTATCCGATCCAGGCGAAGATGCCGTAGGCCGTCGCCGCGACGGAACCGGTCCGCCGGCCTTTTGGCGTCCGCCAGCCATGGCCGGTATCGACGTTGTCGACCGAGGCGTAAGGCAGACATCCGCGGCCCTGGCCGGTACGGGAGGGGCTCGTGATGATGAGCTTCTGAAGCTCGTTAAGATAAAAATTCGCCTTGTCCGCGTAAAGCGCGGCCTTTTCCATATCGCCCTGCGCCTTGAAATAGTTGGAAAGGATCTGATAGGTGACAATGACCTGCCCGGTCCATTCGGTGGAGATCACCCCTCCCCGGCCGAGGTTCTCCGCTTTTGCGAAATCAAATCCGCGCGCCGTGCCCGTCTGCCCGCCGGCCTGCGGGTAATTCACGGAAACCTCGCAGTTCAGCTCGGCGAATTCCATGATGGCTTCCGGATCGAACTCGATCTCTTTGAGTTTTCCGGGACCCAGAGCCGCGATCGCCCAGCTGAACGTGTCAGTCGCGATCGTCGCGTCGCCTTTGCCCCGGTTCATTCTTTTTTCCTCTGCGCTATAGGAATACTTTTTGAGCCATCCCAACACTTTCCCGGCGGCCGCGCTGTATTTGGCGTCACCCGTCTCCTGGTGGAGCATCGTGAAAAAAGCGTAGGCATCCAGGTTGTGCTCCGTGCTGTACCAGGCCACCGTCGGGCCGCCTCGTATGCCCCCTTCGGCGTCCTGCGTCCCGATCACCCAATCGGCGATGCTCCGGGCCAGCGGCACAAAACGCCCGTCCTTGACGCGGTGCTGGTACTGGAGGGCCGCGATCCCCAGCCAAATATTGGGGCCCGCGTGGATTATGCTCTCGACGGGATCGCCCGAAACGGTGTCATAAGTGTTGTAAAAAGCGCCCTTCTCTCTCTGGGCACGCTGATCATAGAAAGACAGGATCGTTTCCGCGTTTTTAACGTCCCCGAAGACAAGGAATGTCTGGCTGACCAGCGATTGGTCGTAGGTGAACGCCCAATCCTCAAGGCTCGGATCCCCTTCGAAGCTCGCCACGAGCCCCGTATGGAGATTCTGGTGCGACTTGAGCCAGCCATACATCTGCCGCAGCGCCGCCGAGGCCGTCAATTTTTCCGACTCCTCGAGCGTTTTATACGTCTCCTGCAGTTTTTCCCTTCCCTCGCGGATATTCCGCAGTTCCATGCCGATGTTCTTCTGGCGTTCCATGATCTGCTGCAACTCTTCCTCGTAGGTGCTTTTCTGGGTAGCGTTCTCGACTGTCAGTGAGGAGATCGCCGCCTCAAGCCGCTGGATGCTGCCCTGGGCTTTTGAAAGTTCGCGGTCGAGATCAGTTTTCCTTTTCTGAAGCAGGTAAATGTCGGAAGCTACGCCGGATTTTTTCTCGGCGCTCTGCACGAGCTGATGAACGAGCTTACGGTTCTCCATCATCAGTTTCTGATTGTGAAGGAAAAGCCCTGAGGAAAGGACGATGACGACGGCGACCGCGGCGGCCGTTACGCGCGGGATCCAGATCAGGCGCTTGGCATAACCAATGAGACGGCCCCGGGCGCGGCCGTCGATCTCGGTGTACGCCACGCCGATGAGAAATTTGGTGAGGCTTGTGGTCTCTTCGCGTTTCAGCCAAGCGACGCGGGCGCGCGCCTGGATCGGGTCTTTGGAAAAAGTGGGGTTGATAACAAGGTGAAGATTGGCTTCGGGGTCCTGGAGGAGCTTTTCGATCTCCTTGCCAAAGCTTTTAAGTTCGATGCACATCCCGCCGGTGCTCACGTCTCTTGTGAAGCCTTGCAAGAGTTTGGAGCCGTTCTTTTGGCCGTTGCGGGGCAGTATTTCGAATTCCACCGGGAAAACGGTGTTCATTCGAACATACTGGCGTTGTTCTTTCATTCAGTGCTTATTTGGCCCAGAGAGACTTTAAGACCGAATAGGATTTCTTGGTGATGCGTTCGTTGTTCCCGCTTTCAGACTTCTGGGGGCTCAAGCCCACGACACCCCACCATTCCTCGTTCATATTCATTTTTGTCGCCGACTGCGCGTCGAAATGATACGAGGCGCTGAACCAGTTGGACCCGGTGTCCTGGACAGACCACGTGTGAGGCAGATTCTCGTTCCCCTTCCACCACTCGTCGTTCCACTCGAAGGCCGTTCCGCCCAGGCTGTTGCCGGCGCCCTTTTTGGGGTCGGCGTTACGCTCAATGTCCTGCCACTGCAGCTTAAGGAATTCCGCCTGGGCCTCCTCATCGGGGTCGCGCGTAAAAGCGTTGTAGCTATCCGCGCCCCACTCGATCATGATGACCGGAATATCGAATTTCTGTTTAACCTGGCGGAAAAGATTCCCGAATCCGGGACCGCGGTACGAGATCATGCCGATGATGTCGACATCCGGGCACTGTTCCTTCGCGAATTCAAGGCTCGAGACCTCTCCGACGCCCATGATGACCGGGCGCTTGGGGTCGATCTTCTTGATCTCCTTCGCCAGGCTGTTGATAAAGGAGTAGTAGATCTTCGCCTTTTCCCGGCGCTGGGCTTCGGGATCCATCGCGTCGAGTTCGTCGTTAGTCCACCGCTGGATGTTCCGGTCAAAGCTGTAGTTGTTCTCATTACCCACGATCCACGCCAGCACACCCGGATGGTTCTTATACAAGCTGACCATTTCGAGGACCTGCCCGCGGATCTTCTCGTTAAAACCGGCGTCACTGTAATTGGGGGGCGGCCAGTCCCAGAAACCGAGATAATGCCCCATCAGCGTGCGGATCTTGTATTTCTTGTAGAGGTCATCGAGGACCTGCCGCACTTCCACGGGGTTCTTGCCGGGACGATAAAAACGGACCGTGTTGACGCCCATCTCCTTCATTAATTTTCCGTCCTGGAGCCATGGCTTTCCCATGTCTCCCCAGAAATTGTACTCGTAGTCCTTGCCGATCGGAATGGGGTTATAACAGACGCCGCGGACAAAATAAGGCTTTCCGTCCACCAGAAGCTGATAGCCGACGTCCTTCCCGCCGGGATCCTGGCCCCCGGTTCTGACGACGGTCACCGCCGGCACCTTGGAGGAGCCTGAATAAAATTTGTCGTACGCCGCGTAAGCAGCCACTAAAATACCGGCCGCGACGATCAGGATGATGATGAGTTTCTTGTTCAAGGGTTCACTGCTCCTAATTCAGGATACCGTCATTCTGAGCGCGCAGCGCGAAGAATCTCGAACCGAGATCCTTCGGCGCTACGGCGCCTCAGGATGACGTAATGATGTCTTGATGCTTACTCGTACCGAATATCATCCAGATAGAACGTGGCCCCGTCGGGGTTCACGTCCAGGTTCGTGGCCCAGCAGAATCCGCCGGAGATCGAGGAAAGGTCTTTTCCTTCGAGG
>CAZBAY010000272.1:0-4806 GCA_964489945.1 uncultured Planctomycetia bacterium | reverse complement strand
CGGACCTGGCGCGCTACGTGATGCGCTACGCGGAGAAAAATTTTAAGGAAGTGCGCCTGGGCGCGAAGGTGATCAAAATGTCCACGAGCGGCAAAAAAATTCAAGTGAACAGTGAAGTGAATGGCCAGAAAAAAGAGGAATTGTACGACCGCGTGCTTGTCGCGGTGGGCCGCGCCCCCAATTGCTACGACCTCGGGCTCAAGAACACTAAGGTGGAACGGGATGAGAAGGGTTTCATAAAAGTGAACTCAAAGCGGCAGACCGCGGACCCCAATATTTACGCGATCGGCGACTTGACGGGCGAGATGCTTCTCGCGCACAAGGCCTCCAAAGATGCCCGGATCGCCGTCGAGGTCATCACGGGTGGCTCAAGCGTGTTTGAGAATGTCGTGATCCCGGCCGTCGTCTTCACCGATCCGGAAGTTGCCTGGTGCGGACTCACCGAAGCCGAAGCCCAGAAAAAAGGCATTCAAGTCGAAGTCGCAAAATTCATGTGGGGCGCTTCGGGCCGCGCGCTCAGCCACGACCGCACCGACGGGCTCACAAAGCTCATCATTGAACCCGGAACCGAGAGAATTCTCGGCGTGGGCATTGTTGGCGCCGGAGCGGGGGAACTCATCAGCGAAGGCGTCCTCGCCGTCGAGATGGGCGCCACCGCCCAGGACCTCGCGAAGACCGTCCACCCGCACCCGACCCTCTCCGAAACCCTCATGGAAGCCGCCGAAGTTTTCTACGGCCACTCCTCGCACGCCATTTCCCGCAAGAAGCAGTAATTAATGAAGATCCTAATATTTGGAGCCGGAGGTATCGGCAGTGTGCTTGGTGGATTTCTCGCGAGGATGGGGCATGACGTGGCGCTCCTTGGGCGCGCGGCGCATCTCAATGAGATCCGAAAGAAGGGCCTAGCGATCACGGGGATATGGGGTGATTACAGGGTAAAAGCCTTCGATCTTTATGAAAGCGCGAAGGACATCTTAACCAAAAATTTATCGTTCGATCTTATTTTCTTAACGGTGAAATCTTATGATACAAAACAGGCGGTCGAGGAATTGGCGCCTCTCATGAAGGACAATACGACTTTAATTTCCTTCCAGAACGGCCTTGGAAATATTGAATCGATCCTTGAAAAAATTTCGGCTGAGAACTTTCTCCCGGGGCGGGCGATCTTCGGGGTGGAGACTGAGCCGGGTCTTGCGCGGATCACGGTTCAGGCCGACGAGCTGGTAGTGGGCGCACTGCCTGGTGTGACACCCAAACGCAATCCGGTAGAGGTCGCTCATCTTTTGTCCCTCGCTAAGGTTCAAACGAAGGCCGTTCCGAACATCCTCACGCATATCTGGTCCAAGGTGATCTACAACTGCGCGCTGAACGCGCTCTGCTCGCTCCATGAAATGCCTTATGGAAAAATTCTGGAAAGGGAAGACACCCGCCTCGCGATGGAACGGATCGTCCGTGAATGCTACGCGGTCGGCGCTGCCAAGAGGGTAGCGCTAGAACCGTCGACGGCGGACCGGTATCTTGAGCTGCTTACCGGTACGCTCATCCCAAAAACGGCTTCTCACTTTCCGTCCATGCTTCAAGACCTGAAAAAGGGCAGAAGAACCGAGATCGAGGCCTTGAACGGCGCGATCGCCAGATCAGGCAGGGAGCTTGGCGTTCCGGCACCCGAAAATCAAAAAGTGGCCGAGGCGATCCACAAAAGACCGCCTAAGTGACATTTTCTCAATGAGTTGCGTATTCCAAGAAAAACTTGCCATTTGGGGAGCCGTGGGGCATACTTCCGGGGTTAAACTCCTTCGTAGAGGGGATTTTTTTTGATGCTAAATTATGAAGTTTTAAAAAGAGGGCTGGGTGTCTTCGTCACCCTGGTTTTCCTGGCGCAGAATGTGGCATGGGCTGAGGAATTCCCTGTCCTCAAAAAGTCCGTCAAGCGGACCGTGAAAACGGTCCAGGACGTTGAAAAGGTCTACGATCTCGAGAAGTATCTCGCGTTCAAAAGTTTCTCCTCGCCCGCTGAGGATGAGGAAGTGAAAAAAGCGAGGCTTGCCGACCCCAGGATCCAGTTCGAGTTCATCCAAAAGCAGCTAGCCGCTTATGAAAAAACCCTTAAAGGCGCGTCCCGGAAAGCGGACACGAGGCGCACGCGCCTCGTGAAACAATCGCCGGCCGAAGCCGGCGCCGGTGTGCAGGCGGAATTGTCGAGGTCCTTTGCGACACAGCTTCCGGAAGAAGAAGCCAGTTACGCTCCGGTGACTCCGGTGAAGCTCGATCCCGCCGGAATGAAAAATGTCTGTGAATTCCTGCGAAAAAATGTCACGGAGGGAGGGATGCCGTTGAGTTATCAGGTGTCCCCCGCAGGGTGGGAAAAGTGGGAATCGGCGATGGATCCCGTCGACTCCGTGATGGAGCGCCTCATCGTGGCCCACAGCCTTAGTATTTATGACGCCGCGGTCTGGCAGATCGCGATGGCGATCACCGACTATGACGCGTACCGGGAAGTCATTGATAATCATACGCGAAGAATGATGAGCGGCCAATCCGGAGATCTCCAGGATATCCGGGCGTACGACCCGTTCCGTTACGGCGACCGGCGCATCAGGCTCGAGCGGAAAAACGCCTATTTTTTCAGGATCATCACGGACAGCTATCTGCAAAAGGACCCCAAAACAGGCGCGGAATCGATGCCTGACTTCCCGAACCTGACGGAATTGCATCACGAGGACTGGAAACCGATCACCGGCGAGCAGGCCTGGGCGGCGATCATCGGGCCGTTGCAGCTGGCGTACATCCAGTACGGTGGCACGATCCCGGTCAACTGCAAGGAAGTCGAGCTCGCGCTCTCCATTCTCCCCGCCATCGAAGCGATGCGCTCGAAGATCGGCGGGATCTATCACGCGCCCTGGGAAACGCACGGCAAGGAACCCAACGATATTTCAAACGAGAACAATTTCTCGATGTACGCGGCGCTCAAAATGCTGCACGAGGTCGTGAAGGAAAAAAAGCCCGGAGCGGCGGTCCGCATCCGCAGGATCCTGAGGAAAATGGAGGAGTACTTCAAATATTATTCTTTCGACACGGAGAACGGGGTTTTCTATCAGGGCGGATTTTACGTGAACGGCCGGTTCATCCCGACACGTATTTACGCGGTGGACTGCCAGACATGGGGCCTCGCGGTCCTCGGACCTGAGTGGATCGATCAACAGTTCGGGGACGGAACGGCCTACCGGATCTGGCAGAACACAAAAGCACGCGCCGGCTATTTCGACCGCGGCATGATCCGCGGGGTGGGTTTCACGGACGGACACCGTATCCTTTCGGTGGAGTGGACGGGCGGCGCCATTCTCGCGGCGAAAAGCCTGGCCCGCTACTATGAGACATCCCGCCCGGACTGGAGCCACGAGTGCCGCGAAGATGTTGCCTCGATGCGCTACGGTCTTGAAGAATTGAAAACGGCGCTCCCGGATGGTTCTGTGGCTTATTGGTACGCGAACCGGAGGAGTTTCATTCCGTTCGGGTGGTGGGCAAACCCCATTCCGAGCATCGTTTCAAGCGCCTGGGTCATCATGAATGACAAGGAGTATGACCCTTTCATTCTAGGCGGCGGCCCTGATTTTGAACCTATTATTCCCAAGCATCGCCCCGATTATCTCTAGCCGCTAATTTTTAGTTAAAACTTGTAAGAAGATAATAAATGATTTACCCCCCGAAAGTTTGAAATCTATCCTCTCCTCGGGCATACTTTCCTCCATTACTTCAGAATACACAACGTCAGCGATTTTCACGACTTAACAGGTAAATCAAACGGGGAAAAATCTTGAGATCAGGATTTTTTTTACTTAATAATGTTAGTCTTTTAAAAAGAGAAAAGGGAAGGCTTTCTCCGCTTCTGAAAGCCGTTTCTTTCGCGCTGGCCGCGGCCTTTCTTCTTCAGGACTTCGCATGGGCGGCCCCTGAAATGGCAAGGTCGGTCTCGCTTTCCCGTCCGCTTCTGTCCGTCCAGATCCCCGCGTCGGTGGCGTTCGTCGAAGATTCCCGCCGCGCCACGGGCACGGTCATTTATCTCATCCAGGATGCCCACACGAATGAATCCGCCCAGCTCAACATCGCGAAAACGCTGGAGCTTCTCAAGGTCCGTCACGTCTTTCTTGAGGCCGGCACCGGTGATGATTCGCTGTCGTTCTTGAGGTCTTACGGTACGCCCGAGTCTAGACAGCGTGTCGCCAAGTCCTACCTCAAAAAAGGATGGATCCAGGGGCCGGATTATCTCGATCTCACGTCGGCCCACGACCTTCAATTGTGGGGCGTCGAGGACAAAGCGCTATACCGGAAAAGCGTGGAATGCTACCGGTTACTCACAGAAGATCGCGGGCACGTCAACGCCTATTTGGACAAAATGGGCCGCGCGGTCAAAACGCTGAAGCCTAGAATTTATAACCCCTCACTGTCCGCTTTCGACGTTAAGGCTGACGCTTTCCAAAACGGGAACCTCTCGTTGACTGAATACGCGGATGCGTTGATCTTTGAGGCGCGAAAGTTCAGTCTTCCGCTGGGCGCTTTCCCCAATTTTTTAAAGCTTAAAGCCCTCCAGGAAATGGAAGCGCGCATTGATTTCGAGAAGGCGAACGAGGAGCAATCGCAGGCTGTTGCTTCACTACCGGCGGAAAGCCGGAAACACCTTGAAGAAGCCGCGTCGAAGGACCGGTCTCCGTTCCGTCTGGATTCGCAAGACCACAAGGAAGAGAAAGGGTTCTACGCACTTCTTGAGGATGTCATTGCGAGGAGCCCGAAGGGCGACGAAGCAATCTC
>CAZBAY010000271.1:0-11586 GCA_964489945.1 uncultured Planctomycetia bacterium | reverse complement strand
AGGAAGAAAGGTTTTTCATTTACAAGGTGAGAACAGAAATTTTTGTGTTAAAATAACCTTCAAAAGGAGGGAACATGGAGAACAGGGAGTTGGGCAAGACCTCAACAGGTATTCAGGCGAATGTGGCCGCTTTATTGAGCTACCTCTTGGGTTTCATCACCGGCATTATTTTTTATCTGATCGAGAAGGAAAATAAGTTCGTTCGGTTCCACGCGATGCAGTCCATCGTCGTGTTTGGTGCGCTTTTTGTCGCTGGCGTCGTGGTCGGTTTTCTTCCGGTGATCGGTCTCGCGCTTTTGCCGGTGCTATGGGTCCTTGAGGTGGTGCTCTGGGTTGTCCTGATGATCAAGGCCTATCAGGGCGAGATGTTCAAACTGCCCATCGCCGGGGACATCGCGGAGAAGAATTCTTAATTTATTTCTTGAACTGGTCCTGCTCGGTCGATCCTTCCATGCCGAGCACGGCCGACAGGCCCTGGGTGGCGATCTCCGTCACCGCGTCAAAGTAGCCGGTGCCGACGAATTCCTGGTGCTTGACCGCCTCGTAGCCGTGCTTCTGCGCCTCAAATTCCTCGTTCTGGAGCTTTGAGTAAGCGGCCATCCCTCCGTCCTTGTAGTCCTTCGCCAGCGTGAACATCCCGTAGTTCAGAGAGTGGAATCCGGAAAGCGTCACGAACTGGAATTTATAGCCCATTTTTCCGAGTTCCTTCTGGAATTTCGCGATCGTTTCCGCGTCGAGCTGGTCTCTCCAGTTGAAGGAGGGGGAGCAGTTGTACGCCAGAAGCTTTCCGGGGAACTTCTTGTGGATCGCTTCGGCGAACGTCTTGGCTTCCTTGAGGTCAGGCGTCGACGTTTCGAACCAAAGAAGGTCCGCGTAAGGAGCGTAGGCGAGCGCGCGCACGGTGGCCTGCTCGAGCCCGGCCTTTACGTGATAGAAACCCTCGTGTGTGCGCTGAGTTCCGATGATGAACGGCTGGTCATAAGGATCGACGTCGCTTGTGACAAGCTTGGCGCTGTGCGCGTCGGTGCGCGCGATGAGGATCGTGTCCACGCCCGACGTGTCGGCCGCGAGCCGCGCCGCGACGAGCTTTGTAATGAATTCACGCGTAGGAACGAGCACTTTGCCGCCCAGATGTCCGCATTTTTTAACCGAGGCAAGCTGATCCTCAAAGTGGACGCCCGCCGCGCCCTCCTCGATCATGTATTTCATGATCTCAAAGGCGTTCAAAGGACCGCCGAATCCGGCTTCCGCGTCGGCGACGAGAGGCACCATCCAGTCGATCGCGTGATCGCCTTTTAAATGGTGGATCTGATCGGCGCGTTGCAGTGAATTGTTGATCCGTTTGATGAGATAGGGGACGCTGTCCGACGGGTAAAGGCTCTGGTCGGGGTACATGCGGAGGGAAGTGTTCATATCGGCGGCGACCTGCCAGCCGCTTACGTAGATGGCCTTAAGCCCCGCTTTGACCTGCTGAATGGCCTGGTTTCCCGTGACGGCGCTTAAAACATGGACGTACGGTTCTTCGCCCAGCAGTTTCCAAAGGCGCTTAGCGCCCATGCGACCCAGCGTATATTCGCGGTGGATAGAGCCTTTCAGTTTATAAACGTCTTCAGCCGAGTAGGGCCGGGAGATCCCTTTCCAACGGGGGGAGCTCTTCCATTCGTGTTTCAGTTTCGCGATGAATTCAGCTTTGTCCATTGTTTCTCCTTTATATTATAAATTAATCGATGCGCTCATAAGCGGTGAGTGTCAAAAAATCCGGGTATTCGGCGCGTGTGGTCAGGTCCATGAAGATCGAGGCGGCCTCTTTGAATTTTCCCTCTTTCATTTTTTTCAGTTCTTCCCCGAGAAGCGTTTGAACAAGTTCCGCCGTGACGGAACGCCCGTCCGTCATTTTAGCCTTATGGCGGATCCATTGCCAGACCTGGCTTCTTGAGATCTCCGCCGTCGCGGCGTCTTCCATGAGGTAATAAAGTGGTACGCAGCCTGAGCCGCGAAGCCACGATTCGACGTACTGCACGCCGACGTCGATATTCGTGCGAAGCCCCTTTTCCGTGATTGCACCCTTTGGAACGGCGAGAAGGTCTTTGGCGGAGACGGACACATCCTCGCGCTTTTTTTCGATCTGGTTTTTAGCCGGCATGTACTTGTTGAAAATTTCCATGGCAATGGGCACGAGCCCCGGGTGGGCGACCCAGGTGCCGTCGTGTCCCGCCCGTACTTCGCGCAGTTTATCCTGACGGACTTTCTCGAGCGCCGTTTCGTTCGCGGCGGGGTTTTCTTTGATGGGGATCTGCGCCGCCATGCCGCCCATCGCGTGGATCCCGCGGCGGTGGCAGGTCTTGATCAGAAGGTCGACGTAGGCCTTGAGGAATCCCTTGTCCATAGTGACTTCGGCGCGGTCGGGGAGGACGAACGCGGGGTTTTCGCTGAATTTCTTGATGAAACTGAAAATATAGTCCCAGCGTCCGCAATTTAAACCGGCGGAATGGTCCTTGAGCTCATATAGGATCTCGTCCATTTCAAAAGCCGCCAGGATGGTTTCAACGAGGACCGTGGCGCGGATCGTGCCGCGGGGAATTCCAAGCTTATCCTGTGAAAAATTGAATACGTCGTTCCAGAGCCGGGCTTCGAGATGGCTTTCCATTTTGGGGAGATAAAAGTAGGGACCGGTGCCTTTTTGGATGAGGGCTTTCGCATTGTGAAAGAAAAAAAGCCCGAAATCAAAGAGAGAGGCGGACATGGGTTTGCCATCGACGAGAAGATGCTTTTCCGAAAGGTGCCAGCCGCGCGGGCGGACCATGAGGGTCGCGATCTTAGGGTTGAGCTTGTAGAATTTTCCTTCGGGGTTCGTGAACGTGATCGTGCCTGCTACCGTATCGATGAGGTTTTGCTGGCCTTCGAGGTTGTTACGCCAGGTGGGGGTGTGGGAGTCCTCAAAATCGGCCATAAAGACGCTCGCGCCGGAGTTCAAGGCGTTGATGATCATCTTGCGGTCGACGGGACCGGTGATCTCAACCTTGCGTTCCAGAAGATCAGCCGGGATATTGGCGACGGTCCACTCGGATTCGCGGATCTTTTTGGTTTCGGGGAGAAAATCGGGGAGCTTGCCGGCGCTGATCTCTTTTTGGCGAATCACCCGCTTCTGGAGAAGCTCAGCGCGCGTCGGCTCGAATTTGCGGGCGAGGGAGGCGAGAAAATCAAGCGCCGCATCCGAAAGGATATTCTGAAATTCCTTATCGACGGGACCCTTCAGCTCAACGCCTTTTGATGGCATTCTCACCTTCCTTTATATATCATAATATAACATAACGAGATTGGAAGAAGGCAACTCTTCCTCGGCTCCACGCACTTTTTGTCGCACGGATCCGAGCGCATTCGCCTCGGAATGAGTTGCCTGCTTCCAAACGTAATATTTTATGGCTGATATAGAAACTAAAAAATTAGATACAGAAATACTCGGCTTTATCAGAAAGCATGAAGATAAACCGGCGACAGACCCCGCTTTTCAATCCCTGGTTTTCCGGATATTCGAATATCAGTTCAAACGGAATGAGAATTACCGGAAGTTTTGCGAGATGGAGGGGAAGCGGCCGGGTAGGCTCCGCTCCTGGAAGGAGATCCCGGCGATGCCGGCGGTGGGGTTCAAGGAGCTGGTATTGTCGACCTTTCCCATTAAAAAAGCCGTGAGGGTTTTCAAGACGAGTGGTACGACGCGTGAGGTTCACGGCGCACCCACCACTAAAGTATGGGCGGGTGCGCGTGGCGCACATTTCTTCGAAACACTAAAACTTTACGAGGCCGCCCTCATTCCGCCCTTCAAAAAAACTCTTTTGCCCGATGCGGGACGCATCCCGATGTTCTTCCTAATGGAATCTCCCGGCGAGGCGCCCAATTCCTCGCTTTCCTATATGATGGGAGTCGTGAACAAGAAATTCTCCTCGGGTAAGGGGCGGTTTTACTTCAGGAAAGAGGAGCCGCTTTTTAAAGATCTGGCCCGGGACCTCGGCAAGACAAAGAAAAAAGTGATGATCCTTGCGACGGCGTTTTCCTTGAAGGGATTTTTGGATTATCTCAAAACCAAAAAGATTTCGTTGAAACTTCCAAAGGGTAGCCGTTTGATGGAGACGGGGGGATTCAAAGGCCGCTTGAAGGCTGTTTCTAAAAAGGAGCTTTACGCGGAATGCGGGAAGCGGCTTGGCATTGAAAAAGAATGTTGCGTGAGCGAGTATGGGATGACGGAGCTTTCAAGCCAGTTGTACGCGGGTGAGTCGGGTATCTTTAAGGGGCCGGCTTGGGCGAGAACGCTCGTGATCGATCCAAGGACGGGGAAGGAGGCCAAACGGGGACGTATTGGCCTGTTGAGGCATTTTGACCTCGCCAACCGCGGTTCGGTGCTCGCCGTGCAAACCGAAGACCTGGGACGGAAGGCGGGGGACGGCTTTGAGGTTGTTGGAAGAGCGCCGGGCGGGGACCTCCGCGGTTGTTCACTGACCTATGAGAAATTTTTAAACATATCATGACCACCCTCACCATCATCAGAACGCTGGGAAGGCTTTCGAAACTCTGGCTCAAGAAAAATTATCCCTATCGGAAGAAAGCGATCGTACGCCTGGTCACGCGCTCGGATTTTTCTCCGCGCATGGCGGAGACGCTTCTCGATGGCTTGTTTCGTGAACTGACTGAGAAGAAACTGCTCGGGCTTCTTCGGGCGGAGCTTGGAGATGAGCGTGTTTTGGATGGTTTCAGGCCGGATCATTCAGGCGAGCGCATGGTCAGGGCGAGCGGGCCTAAACTTATTCTGCATATCTTCGCCGGCAATGTGCCGAATCCTTCCGTGTTAAGCATTATTTTCGGGATGCTTCTGAAAAGCCAGAATGTCGCAAAGGTGTCCAGCGAAGATCCGGGGTTCCTTGATATTTATCTCGCTTCCCTCAGGAAAATGAACACAAGACTGGCCGGGACCAATCGTTTGATCAACCCGAGAGATAAAGCGGCGGTCAAACAATGGATGAAGAAAGCGGACCTCGTTGTTGCGTATGGAAGCGATGAAACGTTGAAGGAATTGAAAACCCCGGTACCTCCAGGAACCCCTTTTATCGGCTACGGCCACCGGCTAAGCCTTGCGCTTTACACTCGCGAGGCGCTCAAGCGAAAGAAAGCGCGCTCACTGGCCCAAAAGACAGCCTTGGACGTCTGGATGATGGATCAGAGGGGGTGTCTCTCGCCGCTTTTTCTTTATGCCGAGACGGGCGGGGAAGTGTCGCCGTCTGAATTTTCCATTTTGGTTTCCAGGGAGCTTGACCGCATCGCGCGGATTGATAAGAAAGCGTCTGTTCGCGAGGCCGCAGCCCGCATGGCGCGGGAGAATTTGAGGAAGGTCAAACAGATCTCGTTTGTCCGGTCGTTTCACAGCCTCAAAGAGGCCTATCGTGCGATCGGATGTTTTAAGGGTCACCTTCAGGCCGTCGCGCTTGAGGCGGGCCCGAAGCGCCGCCAAACCATCGCCGAGGAACTCTCGCGCCTCGGCGCCAACCGCATCTGCCGCGCCGGCCAAATGCAATTCCCGCCTCTCACCTGGCACCATGACGGCCGCCCCAATCTCGCCTCCTGGGTCACCTGGACGGATCTTGAGAATTAAATAATTTTAAGCAATATTGACAAATAGTAAACTTTACTATACAATTACATTTCCATAGCCAAGGAGGCGTTCATGAAGCGCGGGCAAGTTCTGTTTCTGACGGCGTTTACATTTTTGCTTTTTTCCGGCCAATCCTTCGCAGGTGAGCAGGGGCATTATTACCCGGGTATCATCAATATCCGCGATGTTGCCATGCCGCCCAAGGGTTTTTACTACGCTACCTACAACCCATATATTTCCAGCGATGCATACATGGACGGGAACGGCGATGAAGTGGATCAGATCACAAAATCAGGAACATTTACAAAATCCGTTGGGGCGGGCCGCGCGCAGTTTGACGTGACTTTGACGGGTACTATTACGGCCGACATTGACATAGATTTTGAGGCCTTCACGAGCCAACATATTCTCATGTGGGTCACTGAGCATAAAATTTTGGGGGCTGACTATGGGCTCTATATCGCGCCGAGCTACGGACGGGTGAAGCTGTCGGCATCGGCGGAAGTGAGCGGGGCGGGTACGGTCACGATCGGCCCATTAAGCAAAACCATCGCGGGAAGCACGACTGTCGAGGTTGAGGGAGAAAAAGACGGCTTCGGGGATATGCTTGTCGTGCCTTTTTGGCTTGGCTGGCATGGGGCCGAGTATGACGCGGGTCTAAACTATGGCTTTTTCGCACCGACAGGTGCTTACGACTCAGATGACGCAGTGAATGTCGGCTTAGGTTACTGGACACATCAGGCGCAGGCCTCTTTTATTTATTACCCGACGATCCTGGCGCCCAAAGCGACGGGTCTTATGGTGGTGGGAACCTACGGTTATCATACTGAAAAAGATGGATTTGATCTGACACCCGGTCAGGACATCGATCTTGAGTATGGCATCAGCCAATATTTGCATCCCCAGATCGAGATAGGTGTGTCGGGTTTTCACCATTGGCAGATCACGGACGACAAAGGCACGGACGCGCCAGCAGATCCGTCCGTGCACGATCAGACGAATGGGTTCGCCGCCCAGATCGGCATTTGGCCGGTGGTCAATAAATTTTATGTTTCGTTCCGATACGCCTGGGAATACGGCGCCGAGGACCACTTTGACGATGAGATCGCGACGGTGAGCGGGGTCTATATTTTTTAATAATAAATAAAGGAGATGATCTGATGAAAAAGGTAATAAGCATTTTTGTACTATTTACATTTTTAGCGGCGGGGATTCCAGTTATTTCAACGCCGGTAGCCGCGCAGACGTCGGATGAGCAAGACCCGTCCTTTGAAAAATACGGGCAGGTCTTTAAAGGTAAGCTTGGCAGGACTTACGCGGAATCCGAAGAGTGGTATCCCGAGGCAAAGAAGCCAAAGCCGGGAACACCCAACGTATTCATTATTCTTCTTGATGATGTGGGCTTTGCGCAATATGGTTCCTTTGGCGGATTGATCCAGACGCCCAACATCGACGCGCTTGCGGCTGATGGCTTGCGCTTCAATAATTTCCACACGACGGCATTGTGCTCACCTTCGCGGGCGTCACTCATGGCCGCCAGGAATCCGCACAAGATCGGATTTGGCTCGCACGCGCTGACCGCAATGGGTTTTCCGGGCTATAACGGCACGACACCTGAGAGCGCAAAATCCGTCGCCAAACATTTCCAGCACGCCGGTTTCACGACCTATGCGATCGGCAAGTGGGACCACACGCCCTTGCCGGAGGTTTCACAGAGCGGACCCTTCCATCGTTGGGCGAGCGGTGAGGGCTTCGACCATTTCTATGGGTTTATGGCCGCAGACGCCGATGATTTCCGTTCTCTTCTTTGGGCGGATCACCGGCCGGTGGAAAAGTGGACAAAAAAACCGGGATATCATCTCACTACTGACCTCGCGGACAAAGCCATTGATTATTTCACTTCGCATGCCTCTATTACTCCCGAAAAGCCTTTCTTTATGTTTTGGGCGCCGAGCGCCATGCACTCGCCCCATCAGGTGGAGCAGAAATATATCGACTTGTATAAAGGTAAGTTTGACATGGGCTGGGACAAGGCCCGTGAGATGATCTTTGAAAACCAGATGAAAATGGGGGTCCTTCCTGCGGGCACCAAGCTTTCCAATGGGATTCCTGAGATCCCCAAATGGGATAGCTTGAATGAAGATCAGAAAAAACTCTATGCCCGCCAGATGGAAGTCTTCGCCGGCATGATGACGCAAACCGACGAGCAGGTCGGCCGGATGATTACCACCTTGAAGCGTATAGGGCAATACGATAATACGCTTATCATGCTCACTGCCGACAATGGTACCAGCGGTGAAGGGGGGTTAAACGGTACGTTTAACGAATCCCGCGTCCTCAACGCTTTGCAAACATCCCTCGAAGAAAATATGAAACACTATGAGGGGTGGGGTGGCCCCAATACCTATCCGCACTATCATGCGGGATGGGCCATGGCCGGAAACACGCCGTTCAAATATTGCAAGCAGATCGTGCACAATGGTGGCGTGGCCGATGCTCTTATCATTACTTGGCCCAAAGGTATCCAGGGTAAGGGGGAAGTCAGAAATCAGTACAGTTTCATCACGGATATCATGGCCACGGCTCTTGAAGCGACCGGCACTCCATTTATGGAGGAGGTAGACGGCGTGAAACAAATGCCTCTTGACGGCAAGAGTCTCGTTTACTCTTTCAATGAGCCTGCCGCTTCCTCTACGCGCACCCAACAGTATTACGAACAGATTGGCAACCGCGCGATGTACAAGGACGGTTGGAAGGCAGTGACGATACACGGCAATCGCATGCCCTGGATTATCGCCGGCACGTTTCCTTTCGAGAATGACGTTTGGGAATTGTACAACCTGAACGAAGATTTTGCGGAAACTGAAGACCTCGCGGCGAAGCATCCCGAAAAGTTGGAAGAGCTAAAAAAGCTCTGGGATGAAGAGGCTTGGAAAAATAATGTCTATCCTCTCTATGATGATCTGGCAACCCGGTTGGCCAATCAGTTTAAACGTGCCTTTGGCAGCCAGACGGTTTTTACGTATTATTGGCCGGGTGCTGTGCGCATCCCTGAGGCCGTCTCCGCTCCGATCAAGAGAACCTCGCACACAATCGAAACCACCCTCAATTTAAAGGGGAATGAGGAAGGGGTGATCGTGGCTTGCGGTGGTCTCAACGGCGGCTATACGCTTTTTATCGCCGATCATAAGCTGCATTATGAATATAATTTCTTCAACACCGCGCGCTATGCCATCGTGTCTCCCGAGCTTCCCACCGGAAAGGTTGACGTGAAGTTTGACTTCGTCAAGACCGGACCGCTGAGTGGCACAGGCGAGCTGGTTGTGAATGGCGAGAAGGTGGCGGAGGGCGCCATCGATCAAACCGTTTCGGGCACATTTTCGCTCAGCGAGTCATTCGATCTTGGCGTAGATTATGGCACACCCGTATCCATGAACTACGGGAGCCAAGACCCGCACTTCCGCTACACCGGGGAGCTGGACAAGCTGACTATTACGCTTCATCGAGAATAAACAGTAACAGGGGGAAGGTCAGCAATACTAAAGAATATCCCGGGCCGCACTCGTCAATTGGCGGGTGCGGCTCAACAAGTTTAATAAATGCAGGAATGACGCAACCATGAAAACTGCCTGCACACAAAATTTACTCGCCGCTGCGCTATGAAAAATATTCTTCTAGGGATCACCGCTGTCGTTGAATGGCTGGCGGGTTTGGCGATGATAGCCGCGCCCGGCGCTACGATCACGCTGCTTCTAGGTGCGCCGCCGGACAATGTAGGGCTCATGGTAGGGCGGGTGCTTGGATTGGCGGTGCTATCTCTTGGTATTGCCTGCTGGGGTGCGAGTAAATCGGGGGACACAATACTTAACTGAGGGGTGACGTCCGGAATTAAGTATGATGCCCCCGGAATTTGCGGCAACAGGCAAAACCAGCGGTATTTTGATATGGCCCGCCGGTTTGCTTCATCTGGGATTAGCGGGTGTTTTTTTATCTAGACCATGAAAATCGAACTTTTTGACTGCATGTCAGTTTCTGCGCTGGTAGGAAAACACAGGTATTTTGAGACTTAACATCTCGTTGACAGATGTAAAGATATGATGTTTAATCTTTACATCTTAGGAGAAGATGTAAACTATGATCGGAAAGCTTGTCCAACAGTCTGCGGGCTACAAAGCATTTGTTCCCAGCAAGTTTCCTTCGGCAGACCCATTTCCCTTATCCCAGAAAACAGAGAAACTTCACGCCAAAGCGGCTTTACTTTTGGGCAAGCTTGATGGAATTACTCAGCTTTTGCCGGATCTGGATTTCTTTATTTTTATGTATGTCCGAAAAGAGGCGGCGCTATCGAGCGAAATTGAAGGTACCAAGGCCACGATGTTCGACGCCATTGCCGCCGAAGCCCATATCAAGCGGGATATGCCAAAGGATGTCGATCGGATTTTAAGTTATATTAAGGCCATGAACTTTGGCTTAAAAAGACTCGAGAAGCTGCCCCTGTCTCTTCGATTGATTCGCGAGGTCCATAAAGCATTGCTTGAAGGAACGGGAGATGCTCCCGGTAAAACGCCGGGTGAGTTTAGAAAAAGTCAAAACTGGATCGGCGGAGGTTCTCCGGAAACGGCCCGCTATGTCCCTCCTCCGCCGGGTGAGCTTTCGCGTACCCTGGACGATTTCGAAAATTTTCTGCACGCTCAGGATAATAGGCCGCCTCTTATCAGAACAGCTCTGATGCACGCCCAGTTTGAGACGATCCACCCATTTTTGGATGGTAATGGTAGAACCGGAAGGCTTCTTGTTACGTTTTATTTGTGTCAGCAAGGGATCTTGGAACGGCCCGTTCTCTACCTGTCGGAATATTTCAAGAAGTATCAGGATGCCTATTTCGATCTACTTAATGGCTATCACGGCAGAGAAGAAGTGCTGCCTTGGCTCGATTTCTTCCTTGAGGGTGTTGCCCAGGTTTCCGAAGCAGCTATTCAAACATCAAGAAAAATCACCGAGCTCCGGGAAGAAGAGTTGAAGCGTATTCATTCACTCGGAAGATCCGCCAAGATGGCGCTTGATGTTTTGAGGCATCTTTATCGGTTGCCCATCATCAACGTTCGAAAGATCGAGGAATGGACCGGGCTGACCCGGCCGGCTGCCAATACCCTGGTTCAGCGACTCGTGAAGCTTGGGATCCTTGTCCAGCGCGATCCTGATGTGACGTATAATAGAGTATTTGAATACAAGCGTTATTTGAGACTTTTTTCGAAGGAGTAAAAGGGCACTAGGAGTCTACACTTATGGTAATAAAACAAGAGGCGCGACCATGAAAACCACATACCGATCCACCTTCGCTAAAACTTCGGCGGACAGGCAAATCCTTATCGCCGCTGCGCTTGTTGGCGCGCTGGCGGTGATGAACATTGGAATCGCGGCCGCGGATGAGAAAAAAGCTTGTTGCAAGATCGCACCATCATCGAGGGCGGGATTTATCGCCACGGCGCACGCCGCCGAAGTGGGCGGGCCTCCGGGCATGATCTGGGTCGCGGGCGGGGAATTTACGATGGGCACGGATGAGGAGGATTCGTATCCAGCCGAACGCCCTGCGCACCGCGAGAAGGTGGGTGGATTCTGGATCGACGAGACGGAAGTCACGAATGCGGAGTTTAAAAAATTTGCCGAGGCGACAGGTTATAAGACGACCGCCGAGGTGCCGGTGGATTGGGAAGAATTAAAAAAGCAGGTCCCTCCAGGCACTCCGAAGCCCCCGGAGGAGATGCTAAAGCCCGGCTCTCTTGTTTTTACCCCGCCACAAAACCCCGTGTCTTTAAATGATATTTCAGCCTGGTGGGTGTGGACTAACGGTGCGGATTGGCGCCATCCTGAGGGACCCGGGAGTTCTATCGAGGGAAAAGATAATTATCCCGCCGTACATATTTCCTGGGACGATGCTGTGGCCT
>CAZBAY010000270.1:0-2055 GCA_964489945.1 uncultured Planctomycetia bacterium | reverse complement strand
CCGCGTCGTCGCGCCGATAAGCGTGAAGCGCTTCAGCGCGAACTTGATCGTCTTCGCGTAGGGGCCCTTGTCGACGATAAAATCGATCTTGTAATCCTCCATCGCGGGATAAATGAACTCCTCGACGACTTTTGAAAGGCGGTGGATCTCGTCGATGAAGAGAATGTCCCCTTCCTCGAGATTCGTCAGGATCCCGATGAGGTCCCCCGCCCGCTCGATCGCGGGGCCGCTCGTCGCCATGATCTTGGCGCCCATCTCATGCGCGATGATATGCGCGAGCGTCGTCTTCCCGAGGCCGGGAGGCCCCGATAAAAGCACGTGCTCCAAGGGCTCTTTTCTCTTTTTGGCGGCCCCGAGCGCGATGCGGAGATTTTCTTTGAGGTTTTCCTGGCCTACGAATTCATCGATCTTCGAAGGGCGGAGGGAGAGCTCGACGACGCCGTCCACGTCTTCGACCTGCGTGGCCACTAATTTTTCCCGCTCGGCGCGGTCGAAACTGATCTTTTCCCGGAGAGGGGCCTTATTTTCCTTTTTCATCCGCGTTGTCCCTGTTTTTGCCGGTAAACTTCGTTCAGCACTTCTTCGACGGTCTTGAGATCGGTCTTGCGCTGAAAGGCCTTTTGGATCATTTCCCTGGCTTCTTCTTTCTTGTACTGAAGCTGCAACAGGACCTCCAACGCCTCTTCCTTCACCGCCTGCGGCTGGTCCCCTTTCGGGGCGGGGCCGGTAGCGCCCTGCATCAGGCCGAATTTTCCCATTTTTCCCTGAAGCTTGGCGACGATCTCTTTGGCGCGCTGCTCGCCGATGCCGGGCAGGGACTTGAGATACCCCACATCCCCCCCGTCGATCGCCTGCGCGATATCCGGTATCGGCATACTGAGCGCCCTCACAGCGGCTTTCGGACCGACGCCTGACACGGTGATGAATTTCTCAAAAAAATCCTTTTCGATCTTGTTGGAAAATCCAATGAGGATCGGAATGCTTTTGGAGGGGTCGGTCTGATAGTAATGATAGGTGATCAGGCTGATCGGGGCGTTCTTGGCGAGCCTGCCGTCGAAGCTTCTCATGATCGCCGTGGGGATCGAAACCTCGTAGGAGAGGCCCGACGTGCCCACGACAAGCGTGTTCTCGGAGATGCTTTCGATCGTTCCCGTGATCTGTGAGATCATCCGCTTTTTCCGCCGTTCCCTCGCAGGCTGAAGATATGCGCGATCGCCACCGCCAACGCGTCCGCCACATCGGGAGGTTCCGGCAATTGTTTCAGGCCTAGATGGTACTGCACCATCCGCTGGATCTGGGGTTTGCCCGCGTGGCCTCTGCCGGTCACTGCTTTTTTTACATGCGTCGATGCGATACTGACCAGCGGGATCTTGTGGGTCCCGCTCAGGAGACAGACGACGCCGCGCACGTGGCCCATCAGGATCGCCGTCTCCGGGTGCTTGTAATGAGAATAAAGCTTTTCGATGGCCAGCACATCCGGACGCAATTCCGAAATAAGCTCCGAAAGGGAGTCGTGGACTTTCTTCAGCCGCTGCGCGATACCGGAGTCCGCCTTCGTCCGGACGATCCCGGCCTCGACAAGCGTGAGATCCTTTCGCTTGGGAAAATCAGCGGGAATGGAAACCACCCCGTACCCCGTGACCTGCAGCCCCGGATCGATCCCCAGGACCTTCAATGATCAGGCCGCGACTTCCTTCAACATCTCATCGGGGATGTCGAAGTTGGCGTACACATGCTGAACGTCCTCATGATCTTCAAGCGCCTCAACAAGCGCCAGGATGTTCTTCGCTTCGCTGAGTTCCGAAATTTTTACCGTCGCGGAGGGGATCATCGTCACTTCGCCGGTCTCCAACGCTATTCCCGCGTCGATGATCGCTTTCTTCACCTTCTCAAAATCATGCAGCTCCGTCGTGATCTCGTACAAATCCTTTTCCGTGACGAAGTCTGAAGCGCCGGCGTCGAGCGCGATCGTCATCAGCTTCTCCTCCCCGGCCGACTCTTTCTTGACGAGAATAAATCCTTTTTTATGGAACTGCCACGCGACGGAACCCGCGC
>CAZBAY010000269.1:0-3995 GCA_964489945.1 uncultured Planctomycetia bacterium | reverse complement strand
TACACCGTCTTTTTCTCCTTGAAGTATATTCCCCGGATGTAATCGTTAAATTTCTTCCTGCCATACTGCCTAATCATTGAGGCATGGTTATCCGGTTGAGGCGCGAAAATTAACTCCCCCGACTCCGGTTGGTATGAAAATTTAAAAACGACTTCTCCGGTAGGATTATAAACGGAATTGAGGACATTCTTATTGTCTATCGTCCAATGCCGGAGTATCGATTTCGGGACATTTATGGAACCACGCGACAAAAAACGGGACATGGACAAGCCCCCTATCTTCATTGTAATAATCGGCTCCAATTTTCCTTCTGTAAAGCTGCCTTCTGCAACGACGGCAGAGAGAATCATTTTCACAGACGCAGTGTGCCCGCCCCCAAACGTACTCTCTAAGGACATCGTCCCGGTAAAGGCATACCCCCTTCCATTCCCCGCATACCTCGCACTTTTCCAACCCGTCCGGAATGCGGACCGCCAATCTGGCCATATAACCACCTCCTAAAAACGAAAACCGCGCCTTCTCAAAAACTAAAGCGCGGCTCTAATACCCATCTCGGCGCTTTAGCACATTTATATAGCGGAGCAAGTGACCTTCTTAAATGACCGCTGTCTTACACTCGTAGTATACCAGTAATCCACCGGAATTCAAGCGGCTATCGGCTCCTCGGCATCTTCCGGACGAAACGCGTCCGGTTTATGCATAGGTTCGGCTAGAGATCCTTGCGGATGGAAAACTTCGCCTCGCGAGCATTGTCCGGATTATCAACGATGTGTTTGGCTTTATCATAGAGCTGCTGCAGGGTTAAACTTTCGTTTCCGGACTCCTGCGAAAGCCGGTACATTTCTGCACCATACTTATCAAGGTCGTTATGAGTTTTAGAGAACTCATCCATTGCCTTCAAAAACTCTTCATCAAGCGCCCAGGTCTCTCCCGGCTCCTTAACTTCACGGATTCGCGGATTCCAGAGCAACCATTTGCCGTCAATCTGGCGAACATCCCAATAGCCTTCAAAAAATTTATAAACGATCTCGTCATCAATCAGATCTTTCGTGGATAATTTGACTTTTATTCTGTTGGAAATTTTTTTGTCGGCTTTGATCCAGACAACACTTGTGTCTAAGTTTGGCTTATACCCCCAAGACCATTGCTCGAAACTGTATCCCCTCACAAAATTGTCCGATAAGAGCTCAAAGCCCTTTTCAAGTTTCCGCGCTTTTAGATAATTATAAAATGCCCTAACCGCTTCTAGCGGACTTTCGTTGGCTTTAAAGACAGTTTTCTTGACGTCCTTCAGGGGGTCTTTTGATTCTGCCATCGTACGCCATTTCTCTTTAACAGAGTCAGCGGTTATAGCAATTCCCATGCCACCTAATAATAGCCCTGCGGTATTCACACCAACCACTTCACCGCAGATATTCACCATGGGGCCGCCGCTTATGCCTGGGATCATAGTCATATTGGCTTGAAGATACTGGACGCCGTTCTTCTTGTCCTTGGCAAGCCTTGAGAACGAGCCCCTCACAACAGACGACTCGCCCGGTAGATCCCCACCCAACGGATAACCTAAAGCAAAAACTTGCTCCGCGGCACTCACGCTGCCGGGACGCACGAGTCGAAGAGCGGGAACATCCGTATTCACCTTGATCACAGCAAGGTCCGCATCCTTATCTGCCATAATGACCTGTGCCGTCTCGAAAGTATTGTCCGGAAAAACAACCTTCGGATTCGGTTCAGAATCGATCACATGAAAATTGGTTAGTATGATGCCCCCTTTCTGGATGGCAAAGCCGGATCCCTCGGACTCTCCGCCAACAACACGGACCACAGACTGGCGCACCTTCTCCACGGTGTCTTTTTCATTACAGCCCAGGCGCTCTGATCCGCCGAGCTTCTTTTCTATCTTTTGGATCCTATTGGATAATACGGAGATTTCATAAACAGCGTAGGAAGCTGCGGTAACAAGGCCGGCCACAATGCAGAATTTTAGGAATGATTTCAATTGTCTTCTACCATTGTCTTCTACCATGCCATCTTGACCGAGATAGTAAACCTTTCTATCCACCGGACATTTGTATCCATATTTAGGGGGATCTTTAGGCACCAAGCAACCCCCCAGAATAACGTCATCGAAATTTCCCTTGGGGTCCGGTAATCCGTACATGATCGGTTTCTTATTCAATTTGACCCCGTGGACCGGGCATAATATTTCTGAGCTCATATTTTTTTCCTAAGCAAATAGATTAAGGGACGGCGTCCCAAAGGGAGACATTAGGCCCTCACCTCTCCCGGCCGAACGTCGTCCCGCAAATGAACTCTAACGTGTCCCCTTGGGACGGGGTCCGGTATATTCCCCCCAAAAAACTGGAGAGGTTCTTGGGAGAGTTTTTGAGTATTTTGGCTGTTGTTTTTGGCCTGCCATTGCCTTGTAAATTCTTCAGGTGTTACACCGCCAAGTGATCGGCGAGGTCTGAAGTCGTTGTAGTTCATGCGCCACTCTTCGATCGTTTTCTTAGCTTCCTCCAAGTCCAGCTAACCTACCCAGGCTCATTATCGCCCCCGCTATTAATCAAGCTAGGGGGATACCAATCAATAAGAGCGGAGATATCATCCGTTCTCCATGGAGCTATATACCGAGCCTTTTCGCTAAGCCGCCCATGCTCCTCCACATAAACACGAATCTCACCATTTAACATTCTATGTAATGACAACTTCATAATACCGGGACCCATACTGACTACCTCTACGACATCGTGATCAATTCTGGGAATGGTCTGGCCTGCGGGCTTAAAAAAATGCTTCCTTTGACCCGTCGAATTAATAAAAGAGATATTTACTTCATTCCATCCTCGAAGAATTATTGGACTGCTACGTTTGGAAGCCTGCGCTCTGCAGATCGCGGGGTGATTTTCAGTATAATGCAAAAAAGGCTCAAAACATTCCTGAACTACGACTACTTGTGGTTCTCCGCTGCTACTCGTAATTTCCATCTCTATTTTAAATGGCGGTCGATTTAGGTTCATCCCTTCAAATGCACGACTAAACGAAGTGCCGATAACAACAAACTCCGCTGGATCTTTTACTCCTGAAGAATCCTGATTTGCAACATTCTCGTGCGCAAGTTGAAAATGCCTCAACACCTCTTGCTGTATATAAGGTATCTTGCTAGTCCCTCCTGCAAACAAGATTTTATAGTGCTCCGGCAGGGGTTTTTTTATGGTATGCCGGCCATAACTAGGTTCATCTTTAAACGGCCATTCCTTTTTCGATTCGATACCCGTGTACAAAACCCACTCGATAACCTTTAGGGATCGCTCGAGTATTTGCGTGCTGTTAATTAAACGCTCCAAAGTCTCCCTGGTACAAACCAATTTTGGTTCAGTTCCGTTTTCTAATCGTACCCCCGCGACAAATCTCTGGCTGGAGCTTTCCCTGGACAAGCTAATTTTTAATGCTTCTATCTCTCTTGCGACAAATATTTCCGCGGTGGGGTCATCAGAAATCTTCTTGTCCAGCAATGGGTCTTGATTGATGAAATATTCAAAAAGCGCTTCGTCGATACGCACACCGCCGCAATCTGAAATTCCGGCCGAAGATAAAACGTCAATTTTTTTCTTACCGTCATCGCCTGACGCGACGCTGATTAAACTACAATCAAACGTTCCTCCCCCATAGTCGCACACAAGAACGTATACAGGCTCCCTAGCCGGGGTATACCCTTCGATATAAGATAAACCGGCCGCCACCGGTTCCTCGATTACGTTTTCCATGAACGCTCTTTTAAAACCCACCCGTCTTACGGCATCCAGAAAAAAAAGACGGGCGTTTAGCGAAAAATCAGAGGACGTGCTAACATTTAAACGCATTCTCTCTGGGACTAGAGCCTGAAAGGGGGAAATTGTTTTGATTCTATTCAAGACTTCCAGGAAAATAAGCTCAATCTTTCTAGACAATATGTCCCGGTCGCTTGCCGTTAGACCATCCAGCCGATCCAATTG
>CAZBAY010000268.1:0-4640 GCA_964489945.1 uncultured Planctomycetia bacterium | reverse complement strand
TATACACTTTTCCCAGCTTCACATGGCGGGAGATCGCCACACGTGCGGCTTCGATCTGCGTGTTCTTCAGCCAGCCGTTCTCCAAAACCTGCAGCCCAAACTCCCCAAAGCTTATCGAGTTGCCGCGATAGGCCATCCCTTTACGGCGGCCGCGCTGAGTCTTGCGGTATTTGACGCGTTTAGGGAGTAATAGCATGGCTTTCCTCCGCCGGGGTCTCTTCCTTCTTTTCTACCCGCGCGGGCCTTTCGTCCTTGCGTTTGATAATGTCGCCCTTGTACACCAATACTTTGACCCCGATCTTTCCGTAAGTCGTCATCGCTTCAGTGAAACCAAAGTCAATGTCGGCCCTGAGCGTATGGAGAGGCACTTTTCCTTCCAGATACCCTTCGGCCCGGGCGATCTCCGCTCCGGCGAGGCGTCCCTTCGTCTGGATCTTGATGCCTTTGGCGCCGGCGTCCATCGCCTGTTGGATCGCTTTCTTCATCGCGCGGCGGAACGCGATCCTCTTCTGGAGCTGCATCGCGATGTTTTCCGCGATCAACTGCGCTTCGATCGCCGGATTCTTGATCTCACGGATATTGATATGCACTTCTTTGTTGCCCGTCATCTTCTGGAGCTCTTCCCTCAAACGGTCTATATCCGCGCCTTTACGGCCGATGATCACCCCCGGCCGCGCCGTGTGGATATTGACGCGGATCTTCTCGCTGGCACGCTCGATCTCGACTTTCGCGATCGCCGCCTGCTCAAAGGTTTTAAAAACGTGCTTGCGCACCTTGATGTCCTCATGCAGAAATTTTGCGAAATCCTTTTTTCCCGCGTACCAGAGAGAGCTCCAGGTCTTGGTGTACCCAAGCCGGAAGCTGATCGGATGAACTTTTTGGCCCATTACTTTGCTCCTACCAGTTTTTTTTGAGTGGTCTTCTTCACTGCCCTGCCGCCCGCCTCAGGCTTCGACGGCGCCTTGACCGCCGCGGGTTTCAGGAATTTCTTAGGAGCTGCCGGAATCACCGCGCCTTTCACCAGATCGAGCTCCAACTGAATGTGGCTGGTCCGCTTCTTGATGAGGGAAGCCCGTCCCATGCTCGCCGCGCGGAAGCGCTTCATGCTAGGGCCTCCGTCCGCCAACACTTTGGAGATGAAAAGGCTCGCCGCAAGTACTTTTGAATTCTTTTCCGCCGCGTCGAGAGCCTGGTTCAGCAGTTTCCGGATGATCTCGCCCGCGCGCCTCGGGGATCCGCTCAGGATCCCCTGGGCCTCGCGAACGCTTTTTGCCCGGATAAGGTCAATGACGTACCGGACCTTTCTCGGAGAAATTCTCACAAAGTTTGCGCTGGCCTTCGAGATCATCTTAAGTCAGCTCCGCCGACTGCTTCGTCATGCCGCCGTGTTTCCTGAACGTCCTTGACGGCGCGAGCTCGCCCAGCTTATGTCCCACCATGTTTTCCGAAATAAACGTGGGAATAAACAGCTTGCCGTTGTGGATCATCAGTGTGAGCCCCACGAAATCAGGCGTCACGGTCGAGCGGCGCGACCAGGTCTTGATAGGCTTTCGGTCGCGCTGCTTCTGCATCGCGGTCACTTTTTTCATCAAGTGGTCGTCAACAAACGGCCCTTTTGCTACGGATCTTCCCATTACCGCGGTCTCCCTGACACAATGTATTGTGAACTCTGTTTCTTTTTCTTGCGCGTCTTAAAGCCCTTCGCGTACTGACCCGACCGAGAACAAGGGTGGCGTCCTCCCGAAGATTTACCTTCACCGCCGCCCATCGGATGATCCACTGGGTTCTTCGCGACCGCGCGTGAAGCGGGTCTGCGTCCCAGCCAGCGGTTCCTACCCGCCTTACCGAGCGAAATATTTTCGTGGTCGATATTGCCGACCTGGCCTATCGTCGCGGTGCAGTCTGAACGGACCAGCCGCACTTCGCCCGAGGGTAATTTCACGTGAGCGAATTCCCCTTCTTTGGCCATCAGAATGGCGTAACCGCCGGCGGTTCTCGCCATTTTGCCGCCACGGCCCTTTTGAAGCTCAATGTTGTGGATCTGCGCGCCGAGTGGCATCTCACTGAGCGGAAGCGCGTTACCCGTCACGATCTCCGAACCGGGGCCGCTGGAAACGCTCGCTCCTACCAGGAGCCCCACCGGAGCGAGGATATAACGGCGCTCTTTGTCCGCGTACTCGATAAGCGCGATACGCGCTGAGCGATTCGGATCATATTCAATGGCGATGACCTTTCCGACGATGCCGTGTTTGTCCCTTTTAAAATCGATGATCCGGTAAAGCTTCTTGTGCCCGCCGCCGCGCCGGCGCGAGGTCATCCTGCCGTGCACATTGCGTCCTCCGCTCCGTCGCAGGTCCTCGACGAGCGATTTCTCAGGACGTTTGTTCCTCGGTGAAAGCTCTGCGAAATCGGAGATGACCGTCCAACGCAGCGAGGGTGTTACCGGTCTGAATGTCTTGTTGCCCATTGTCTTTCTGATCCTTCCTTATGCCAGATCTATCTTTTGGCCTTCTTTGAGCGTGACGACCGCCTTCTTCCAATCAGGCGTCCTTCCCTGCTTGGCACGCACCCGCTTGAGTTTTCCATGGGCGATCTGCGTGTTCACGCTCACTACCTTGACCTTATACGCGTTCTCAACGGCTTTCTTGATCTCGATCTTGTTGGCGCTTTTCTGTACGGCGAAAAGGTATTTATGATCCTCCGCGAGACGCACCCCTTTTTCGGTCCTTAAAAGCGCCGTGATGATCCCTAAATTTTCTTTCATGACTTGAGCCTCTTTACGAGCCCGCTATAGGCGGCCTTCGTCATCAGGCACTCCTGATGGGAAGCCACGTCAAGCGCGTTCACTTCCTCGGCTGTCTTGATCGAAACCCCCGGAATATTCCGGGAGGCTAAGCGGAGGTTGTCGGTCCGCTTCTCGACGAGAAAGAGCGGCTTCTTCAACTTGAACACATCTAAAATTTTTGCCACAAGCTTCGTCTTGGGGGCCGCGATCTCGAACTGATTCACAAGGGTCAGCTTTTCATTGGCGATCTTGTCTTTCACGACTTCCACAACAGCCTGGCGGCGGATCTCAGCCGGGATCGTATAGGAATAATCTCTCGGCATCGGACCGAATGTGACACCGCCACCGCGCCAAATAGGTGAACGCCGCGACCCGTGACGCGCCTGCCCCGTACCCTTCTGCTTCCAAGGTTTCTTACCGCCGCCGCGCACATGCCCGCGGTCCTTTGTGGAGGCCGTGCCTTCTCTCTTCCCGGCCTGATACATGATGACGGCCTGATAGATCACGTCCGTATTGACGGGGCCATTGCTGAAGAGGGGGTCGACCTTAAGCGTCTCCAGGACCTTTCCATTCAGATCATGAACGGAAAGCGAATGCTCCTTGGAAGCCGCAGCGTCTTTCGCGGGGGCCTTGACCGAGCTCTTCTTTACCCGGACAGCTACTTTCTTCGTCCTTGCGGGGGCTTTTTTTGTTTTCTTGGTGCTTCTCTTCTTAGCTGGCATAAATTTTCTCTTATTTCTTCTTGGCGCCGCCCGCGGCCGCTTGTTTGCTGGCCTTCAACGGATCTTTTGAGCCTGATTTCTTCGGCGCGGCCTTGACTTTGATGCCGCCCGGGAGCTTCAGAGCGGTGCTGATGTAAACGAGGCCGTTGTCGCCTCCGGGGACCGAACCCTTCACAACCAAAAGATTTTTTTCCGCATCCACTTTCAACACTTCAAGGTTCTGGATCGTTTTCTTCACGTTTCCCAGATGGCCCGGCATGTGGTGGCCCGGCCAGGTCCTTGAGGGAAACGAGCTCGCGCCTATCGAACCGACCCTACGGTGAAACATCGAACCGTGCGACCCGGGACCGCCTCTCCAATGCCACCGCTTCATACCGCCGGCAAATCCCTTTCCGATCGAGGTGCCCTCAATATCCACCGCGTCCCCCGCCTTGAACGAATCAGCCTTGATCTCCTGTCCGATCTCATAAGTCTCGCTCGGAGAAAGCCGGATCTCCCGAAGCCACTTTTTAAGGGGCAAATTACGTTTGGAGAGTGCCATCTTGTAAGCCTTTGACACGTGTTTCTCTTTCACGTCCCCGTAGCCGATCTGAGCGGCCTTGTAGCCGTGCTTATCCATGAGGCGAAGGTCCGTAACGATGCAGGGGCCGGCCTCAAGGACCGTCGCGCACGTCATCGTCCCGTCTGTACGTAGAAACTGTGTCATGCCCAATTTTTTTCCCAGGATCGCCGGCATTTACTTGATCTCCACATCCACACCCGCGGGAAGATCGAGCTTCTTCAACGCGTCGATCGTCTTGGCGGTGGGATTTAAAATGTCCAAAAGTCTTTTGTGAGTCTTCATGAAAAATTGCTCACGCGATTTTTTGTCAATAACGGGCGAGCGGTTCACGCAAATGAGCTCCGTGTCCGTCGGGAGCGGAATAGGCCCCGAGACCTTCGCGCCGGTGCGTTTGGCCGTGTTGACGATCTCGATCGCGGACTGGTCGAGCACGCGGTGATCGTACGCTTTGAGCCTGATCCTGATCTTTTGCATTCCCGTGGGTGCCATGATTAAGCCATTATCTCCGAAATAACTCCCGCTCCGACCGTATGGCCGCCCTCACGGATCGCGAAGCGAAGTTCCTTCTCCA
>CAZBAY010000267.1:0-4514 GCA_964489945.1 uncultured Planctomycetia bacterium | reverse complement strand
GATCGCCAAACCTGATTTTTCGATGAGAGATTTTCACAAAGCGATGGATGAGATCATGCAGGCTTATCCGGAGAACGTGCAGACGATCACCGTGGCCTACGACCGTGGAGATTCCGGAACAAGAGTGAGGGAATACAGGATCCCGACGACGACAAGCCCTCCAAACCTGGAAGCTGTCTCTTTGTATGCCTTCCTTCAGATCTACCGGGATCTGGCCACCTACGGAGCCCGGACACTCCTCATCAACGCGGAACCTTCCTTATATAGTGCGGTCGAACTCAGATTCACCCAAAAGCCGGAGGAAGGCCTGCCTTACCACGGCTTCCAGGGTATCCGCGGTTACCTCAGCGCCGTCAATGAAGCACCGTTCGAATTAAAGGCGGTTTCGCGCAAAGACATCGAAGGGCTCCCGAAGGAACCCTCTCTGCCCTCCGCTCCGTCCGCCGAAAACGCGAAAAAAGGCATTTATATCGCGGTCGATATCGGCGGCAGTGACGTAAAAGCCATCGCGCTGCGTGACGGCCAGATCGCCGGCCGCAGTATCCTGTCCTGGTCTCCTAAAAATATGCGTGACCCGCTGGCCGAGGACGGCCACATCCCGACGATCAAGGGGCTCATCGAGGACGTTTACCGCCAGGCCGGCCTTTCCGAGATGCCGCCGATCGGCATCAGCATCAACGTCGCGGTGAACGGCGACCGCGCGACCGGCGCCGGCATGAGCCCGCTCGTGGCGGGGCTTTCGACGCCCGTCCAAAAAGAAGAGATCGTCAATCTCGCGAGGGCCCTCAGCGCCGATTACGAAGTTTATACGTTCCTTTTGAACGACGGCATCGCGCTGGCGAAGTGGGCCGCCGTGGATATGACCGCGCCTAAGACATTGGGCCTGAGCCTCGGGACGGGCCTCGCGGCCGGCTACGCGGACGAACAGGGCCGCGCGCGGGATTTTCTCACCGAGATGGGCAACGTCGTCCTCTACCCGAACGGTGTCGGCCATTCCGTTACCCAGGTCAAGGGGGCCTCCCAGCAGTATGTTTCCCAGCGGCCGGTGCTTCGCATCGCCGAGGCGGAAGGCATTGACTTAAAACCTTTTGAGAAAGACGCCGACAAGCTTGTGGAAGTCCAAAGGCTTTTCGGTGAAGGCGACGCCAGGGCCGTCAAAGCGTTCCGGGAGACCGCGAAATATGTCGCCGAATTCATCGCCGAAGCTTCGCGCTCTCTTGAGATCGACAACGTCGTGCTGGTCGGCCGCGTCACGAAAGACGAGATCGGAGAAGGGGAGACGAAGGTCCGCACGGGTTCCGGTTCATTCCTCATCGGGGAAGCGTCGAACTATCTCCATGAAAATTATCCGGCGCTCGCGCACGTCAGGATCGCGGTCCCGCCGGGCGATGACGACACGCTGAAGGAGCTCGGCCAGGCCGTCGGCGCCGCGTATTTCGCCGCCGAGAAGATGGCCTCCGTGACCGGCTCGCGCATTGCCTTTGACGGATTCCAGCGCACGAAGAACGAGAATTTTATCATCGCCAATTTCTTCGGCGGGAACAAGGCGGAGTACCAGAAGGTCCTTTCCCGCGAAGCCGACACGACCGGGCGCAACATTGACGACGTGATCCAGGGCATCATCGGGATCAAGCAGGAGATCGCGCCGCAGAAACAGCCCATCCGCACGGCCGACTCGAGAGGCCCTCCGGCCACATCGGATTTCACGTACGTAGGCGGCGGCGGGGCCGGCATTACCACCTTGATCAAAGCGTTCCTCAAAATTTTCAGAGGCCATTATTCGTTCAAAGACCAGATGCACCTGTTGAAGAACCTGGTCTTAAAAACGGTCACGGCGGTCCAGGATGACGGCGGCAACAGCGGTGATCTCGTGTTTGCCCAGCGCGCTTCCGCCAAGTGGGGCCGGCAGTTCGTCACATCGACCGGCGACGAAGCCGCGCTGAACACCTGGATGACCGGTGACCCCGCGAAGATCTTCGCGGTCCACGCGGAGGTCGTCGGCGACGACAGAGAGCTCAAGGACACAGATTTCCGGTTCAAGACTGAGGTCAACGTTAACGACAGGAGCATCAACGACAGCACGCGCATCCCGTCTGTTACGGCCAATACACTGATGCGTGTCCTGGGGACCGACGAGGCCAGCCAGAAAAAAGCGCGTGAGCTCATCCGCAGACGGGACGAGGAACGCCGCTCACTGACGCAGAATGATCTCGAAGAGGTCCTGGGTGTGGAGCCGGCGAGAAAACATTTGAAAGCGAAAACGTTAAAGCTCGGCGACCCGTCGAAACTCCCAACGGCCCCCGAGAACAGGACCAAGGCGACGGCGCTCGACATGGTGAAGGAGCGGCTCATTATCACGAACAACTACATCAAGACGGGACGGTGGAAGAGGCCCGATGACTGGATCTTTTTCGCGGCCAATCAGCTCAACATGGCGCGTGTCATCGACCGGGAATTCATCGTCGGCGTGCAAGGCCAGCTTTTGGACGTTCCGCTCTTTACGCTTGTGAGGACAAGCTGGCAGAATTTGATGGTGCTCGCCGCCGACGTTGACCGCGGCATGATCACGCCGAACAGGGCCCAGCGGAATGCCCGCCAGCCCCTCGGTGAGTACCTGCGCATGAGTGAGTCGAAAGATCCCTCCAAGCTGCGGGAAGCGCTTGGCCTCTTCGGCGGGGCGATCTATCCGGCGAGTTGGGAAGAATCCACGCTGGCGGTCGAGCTCGACCATGCCGTCGTGTGGATCGGAGATGCCGGCAAAGAGGTCGACTTCGGCAGCGAGGTGCTTCGTATCGGCCCGATCAACGGAGAGGCCGTGCGGATCGAGGCGGCCAAAGCCGTTCAGGGAGGCGAGGTGGTGGCCGAATTCATGAAAGCGCCGCTCATCGTCACGCCCGCCCAGTCGCAGGAGATACTCCTCAACGGCCACCGTGTGAAAGTGGAGCTTGTGGGCACCGCGCTTTATCTGAAAGTGGACGGCAAGCAAACGATCAAGATCACGGAAGAAGCGGACCCGCTCGAACCCGGCAAGACGAAGCTTGAGGTAGAGGGGAAGGCCGCGGCCGAACGCCTGCCTGACGACACGACGTGGTACACCCGCTCGGACGCGGAAACCGGCATCGCGGTCCAGGCCAGGCCGCGTATTGTTTACCAACAGACCTTTATCACGGATGAGATCATTCACGCGCCGGTTGTGCGGCAGTATCTCGTGCGCGCGAAAATGGACCCCAACGGTTTCTACGAAACGACGGGCAAGTTCCATGCCAAGAGGAACGAGCTGCCGAATCCAAGGGCCGTCCGGACTTACGCGCCGCTGACAAGGGCCGAACTTCCCAAAGCCTCGCCTCAGGCGTTCGAAAGCATCAAGCACACGAAGCGCGCGATCGTCATGGGCAACGGGAGCGTTTATACGAGCCAGCTGGCGGCCCTGCAGTCCGACGGCGTGCCGCAAGCCATCGAAGAAATGGCGGGCGTTCTTCCGGTCGTCTACATCGTCAAGCCGACGCAGGATTTTGAGTCGATGGGCCATGATTTTGATTCGCTCCTTAAAACGATGGACAGGTCCCTTGAGCCGTACGGTGTGCCCTTCCTGAGAGACGCGGCAAAGGGCAAGGGGATGGTGGGTTTTGTCATTGTTCCGGACGTGCCGGACCAGGTCAAAGAGAGGTTTGAGGCGGTCCGCCAAGAGACCGAGAAAAAACTGCAGGATCCGGCGCTCTTGAGTGCGTACAAAAAGCAGGAAGACGGCAAAAAGCTCAGCAAAGATTATCCGCTCCCTCTCAACATTATCAGCGACGACACGATCAAGCGTCTCGAGGCGCGCGGCGTCCGCGTATACCGTTTCAGCGAATTCGTCATCAGCTCCAATAACAAGGTCGTTTACAACGCCGATAAACTCGCCAAGCTCATCGCGCGTATCTCGACCGAATACCAGGTGAGCCGCATGATCCAGGATCCCGCGCTGAAAACAGACTGGGTGAACCGCTCATCGGCTCCCCGCACGTTCAGGGGCCGGATCTTCTGGCCGATCGACGATCTCCGCCACGGGTTCGATCTCGTCGCGAAAAGCCTGCGGCCTGAAGACGGCCAGAGGGTCACGATCTCTCTGGACGAGGACGATCCGGAAAAGCGTTTCACGCTGCCGGACATCATTCTTCCGAAAAACATGGATGACGCGATGCGCACCGCCGCGGTCGAATATATCGGCATCATTATTTATAACGCGCTCGCTCATTACGGCGCGACCAAGGTCGTGATCCACGCGGAATCTCCCCTCTATGCCGCGATCATCGGGGGCCTCTATTTTGAGTCGCGGCTGAGCAAGGGATACCATCTTTTCCGTGAGTTCATGAAGCTCCGGTATGACCGCGCCTTTACGCTCTCACGGCGGCCCCCGCTCGACGCGGCCCAGTCCCAGCAGTTAAAGGCGCACGACGGCGCTGTTTCGGCGATGGAAGTGGACGCTCAGCATATCGCGCGCGTATTTCTCGACACCCATCAGCAATCCATCGGCG
>CAZBAY010000266.1:0-3267 GCA_964489945.1 uncultured Planctomycetia bacterium | reverse complement strand
CTCGCTGCCCGGCGGCGGAGCGGAGATCCTCGTGGACCGGGTGCGTCAAAAGGTGAGCCCTCTAAAAACGAAGGCCTCGGAGTATTTTGAGATACATCGCACCGCTCATGAAGCGGGTCTTAGAAGCACGAGCACGATGGTCTATGGGCTTGGAGAGACGATCGAGGAGCGGATGATGCACTTTGAGGGATATCGCCAGCTGCAGGATAAAACGGGCGGTTTTCGGGCTTTTATCCCCTGGAGTTTTGAGTCGGAATCCACGGAAATGGCAATGCCGCGCCAGACGGGGAGCGAGTATCTCCGGATGATCGCGCTTTCGCGCATCATGCTCGACAATATTCAGCATCTGCAGGCCGGCTGGGTGACGGAGGGGCCGAAGCTTTCGCAGATCGCGCTGAATTTCGGGGCCGACGATTTTGGGGGGATCCTGATGGAGGAAAATGTCGTCAGCGCCACGAAAAGCGACAGCCTCTATTCAGGGGTCACTAAAGAGGAGGCCATCCGTCTCATCGCCGAGATTGGCAAGGTCCCGGTGCAGAGGAACACGAATTATGAGGTCGTCCGGGTTTACTCCGGCGAAACGCTTGCCGGTGTTCTTCAGGCCACGGGGGGAAAAGCATGAAACTTTATCTTGTGACGGGCGGCGCGGGGTTTATCGGCTCCCACATTGTGGCGGCTCTTGTTAAAAAGGGCGAAAAGGTCAGGATCCTCGATGATTTTTCAAGCGGAAAAAAAGAATTCATCAAGCCGTATCTCCGGGATATCCAGATCCAAAAGGGGAGCATCACCCGCTTCGCGGACTGTCAAAAGGCCGTGAAGGGCGTCCATGCCGTGATCCATCAAGCGGCCCTCCGTTCGGTCGCAAAATCGGTCATGGACCCGTTCGCCTATCACGAAACAGACGCGACCGGCACGCTCAACATGCTTGAAGCGGCGCGCCGGGGTGGAGTGAAACGTTTTGTGAATGCGTCCTCGAGCTCCGTTTACGGGAACGTGGACCATTTTCCGATGCGCGAGACCGACAGCACGCGCCCGTTATCGCCCTATGGCACGGCGAAGCTCGCGGCGGAGCTCTACGCTTACGCCTACTTTTTAAATTACGGTTTTGAGACGGTGTCGTTGCGCTATTTCAACGTTTTCGGACCGCATCAAAGCCCCGAATCGGTTTATTCGACTGTTGTTCCGGCGTTCAGCGAGCGGCTCAAGCAAAACAAGTCGCCGATCATTTACGGGACGGGCAAACAGAGCCGCGATTTCACCTATGTGGAGAACGTCGTGAACGCGAATCTTTTGGCAGCGACGGTACCCGGCGCGAAGGGACACATTTTCAATATCGCGAACGGTACGGATTTTTCCGTGCTCGACGTCTATCGCGAGCTTGCGGCGATCATGGGAAAGAAACATATCAAGCCGGAATTTCAGAAGCGGCGCCCCGCCGACCCTGACAAAACGTACGCGGATGTGTCCCAAGCCAAGCGCATTTTGGGCTGGAAGCCCACCGTTGGCTTTAAAGAGGGTTTAAGAAGGACGGTCGAGTGGTTTCAATAATGAAGATCCCCTTTTTAGACCTTAAGCAGCAGCACAAGGGCATCCGCCGTGAAGTCCAAAGCGCGGTCAACAGGGTGTTCGATTCCCAGAAGTTTGTTCTGGGCCATTCCGTTCAGGATCTGGAAAATTCTCTAGCCCGCAAGGTTGGGTCAAAATATGGCATTGGCCTGGCTTCGGGAACAGACGCGCTCTATCTTTCCCTTCTGGCCCTGGGTATCGGCAAGGGCGATGAGGTGATCACGACGCCGTTCACCTTCTTCGCTACCGCGGCGGCTATTTCGCGGACAGGCGCAAGGCCTGTTTTTGCGGATATCGATCCGCGGACATTCAATCTGGACCCCAGGGACGTTGGACCCAAGATCACAAAGCGCACCAAGGCGATCCTGCCGGTGCATCTTTTTGGCCTGCCTTGTGACATGGACGCGCTGATGAAGATCGCCAGGAAGCACTCTCTATTTATCGTGGAAGACGCCGCCCAGTCCTTCGGGGCGGAATACAAGGGCCGGCAAACGGGCTCCATCGGAGATGCCGGGTGTTTTTCTTTTTATCCCACAAAAAATCTGGGGGGAGCGGGAGACGGGGGAATGGTGGTTACTTCCGATCGTTCCCTCGCGGATAAAATGCGGTTATTGAGAGATCACGGCCAAAAAGAAAAATACAGGCATGAACTTATCGGGATGAACAGCCGCTTGGATGAAATTCAAGCGGCGGTACTTCTAGTTAAGTTAAAGTATTTGGAGGGTTGGAATAAAAAGAGGCGGAAGATCGCGCAAAATTACAGCCGTCATTTTTCCGGTCTCCCGTTTCAGACACCTTTGGCTGAAAAAGGTTCTTCGCATGTCTACCACCTGTACTCCATTTTGACGGAGAGGAGAGACGCATTGAGACGGCATCTCGAGCGAAAAAATATAGGCACGGCGATCCATTACGCGGTTCCCCTGCACCTCCAGGCATGCTACAAAGCGCTGGGTTATCGGAAAGGAGATTTTCCTCAAAGCGAAAAAGCCGCGGCCGAAATACTTTCTCTGCCGATGTATCCCGAACTTCCTGCTTCCCAACAAGCGTTCGTCATAGACAACGTAAGAAATTTTTACAGATCGTGACACCCCCGGTCGATAAGCAAAAAACCGCCCAAAGTTATTTTATTTATTACGTTGTTAGTTTGTCAGCCCTTTTATTGATCCCGCTGATCAGGAACTATTTCGGGGAGGGCAATCTGCCTCCCCTAAAGGCCCCTGTTCGTTTTTCTATCAATCTGCTCTATCTCAATCTAGCCGCAAGTTTTTTCCTGTTCATTAAAAGCTCTGGTCAGGGAAAGATCAGCGGGAAGGGGTGGGCTTTTCTTGCTCTCTTGGGCGTTCTATGGTGTTCGATGCCTCCTATCTTTTCCGGTGATCTGATGGAGCATCTCCTCCGCGGAAGGATCCTAGGGGTATACCATCTAAACCCTTACCGGAGCGTTCCCGGAGAATTCCCCAACGATCTGCTTTACCCTTACAGCGTCTGGAGAGAAGCCACGCACGTTTATGGCCCGATATTGGTGTATACGCAGGCATTGCCGGGCCTGATCTTTAAGCATTCGATCTTGGGCATGACCTGGTCGTATAAGCTCTTTTATTTCGCCTGCCAGTTGATAACGAGCTATTACTTCTGGAAGATCATCGATAAATTCTCTCCTGTAAAATCCGTTCCCCAATTTCTTTTATTTGCCCTAAACCC
>CAZBAY010000265.1:0-4528 GCA_964489945.1 uncultured Planctomycetia bacterium | reverse complement strand
TGCATCATGCCGCTGGCGGCGCCGATCGGCTCGGGGCATGGCATCATCAACCGCCTCAACCTTCAATTTATTTTAGAAAAGGTCAAGATCCCCGTGCTGGTGGACGCAGGCGTGGGCACCGCTTCGGACGCGGCGATCGCGATGGAGCTCGGCGCCGACGGCGTCCTGATGAACACCGCGATCGCGGAAGCCAAAGATCCCGTGAAAATGGCGCGGGCGATGCGGCTCGCCGTCGAAGCCGGACGGCTCGCCTTCGAGGCCGGACGCATGGCCAGGCGCGCTCACGCGAATGCCTCAAGCCCCGCGGCGGGAGTCGTGGGCGCGACGCTCATCGAGTAATCCCATGCCTACCGAAAGAAAATACAAGATCGCGGTCATTCCCGGCGACGGGACGGGGCCCGAAGTGACGGCCGAGGCCGTGAAAGTCATCCAGGCCGTTTCGAAGAAAGACGGCTTCAAGCTCGACCTCACGCCTTTTGATTTCGGAGGCGAAAGATTTCTGAAGACGGGAAAAGTACTGTCGGATAAAGAAGTCGCGGGGCTCAAAAAATTCGACGCGATCCTTTTGGGCGCCGTAGGACATCCTGACGTGAAGCCCGGCATTCTGGAAAAGGGCCTTCTTTTGAAGATCCGTTTCGACCTCGAGCAGTACATCAACCTTCGTCCGGTGAAACTTTACCCCGGCGTGTACACGCCGCTTCGCGACAAGGGGCCGGCTGACATTGATTTCGTGGTTGTTCGCGAGAACAATGAAGGCCTTTACGTGGGCGAGGGAAAGTTCATTAATAAAGGAAAGAAAAACGAAGTGGCGCTCCAAGTGTCACGCAATACGCGCAAAGGCGTCGAGCGCTGCATCCGCTACGCGTTCGAATATACCCGCAAACGGAATAAAAGAAAAAAACTGACGCTCTGCGGAAAAACGAACGTGCTTACTTTCGCGCATGACTTGTGGTGGCGCGTTTTCCAGGACGTGGCGAAGGAATATAAGGACATTCAGACTGACTACGCGCATGTGGACGCGACCTGCATGTGGATGGTGAAAAACCCGGAGTGGTTCGACGTGATCGTGACGGACAATATGTTCGGCGACATCATCACGGACCTGGGCGCGATGATCCAGGGCGGCATGGGCATCGCGGCCGGCGGTAATCTCAACCCCGAAGGAGTGTCGATGTTCGAGCCGATCGGCGGCTCAGCTCCGAAATACACGGGGCAGAACGTGATCAATCCATTGGCGGCCATCTGCGCGGGCGGAATGATGCTGGAAAGCCTCGGCGAGGAAAAGGCCGCGGTGCGGATCGAAAAAGCAGTGATGGACGTCACGGCCAACAAATTGAAGTCCCTCTCAGCGGGGAAGATGGGGTATGGCACGAAAGAAGTCGGCGATCTGGTAGCGGAAAGGGTTTAAGCGATGAAAAAGAAATCCAAATACAACGTCGCGGTGATGGGCGCCACGGGCGCCGTCGGCGAGGAGATGCTGAAGATCCTTGAGGAAAGGAAATTTCCGATAGACCGGCTCGTCCTTTTGGCGTCGGCCCGTTCGGCGGGGAAGAAAATGGCGTTTAAGGGCCGCGACATCGTCATTCAGGAGCTGAAGGAAGACTCCTTTAAGGACATCGACATTGTGCTCGCGAGCGCGGGCGGCTCCATTTCCAAAAAGTTCGCGCCGCTCGCGGTGAAAGCGGGCGCGATCGTCATCGACAACACCAGCGCGTTCCGCATGGATCCCAAGGTGCCCTTGGTCGTCCCCGAGATCAACGCCCAGGATATTAAAAAGCACAAGGGGATCATCGCCAACCCCAATTGTTCCACCATCATCATGCTCGTTCCGATCTTTCCTATTCATCAATTAAACCGCATCAAGCGTATCCTCGTTTCGACCTACCAGGCCGCGTCGGGGGCCGGAGCGAAGGCGATGCAGGAGCTTGAGGACCAGTCGCGTGACGTGCTCGCCGGCCGCCCCGCGAAGAAGGAGATCTTCCCGCACCAGATCGCGTTCAATCTTTTTTCGCACAACAGCGCGATCAAGGATGAGGGCTACAACGAAGAAGAGATCAAAATGATCAAGGAAACTAAAAAGATCTTCCACGACGATAAAATAAAGATCGCGGCGACGACCGTTCGCGTGCCGGTGTTCCGCGCGCATTCGGAGGCGATCTATCTCGAACTGGCGAAGAAACCGGATCTCAACCGCATCCGCAAGGCATTGGCCAAAGCTCCCGGCGTCAAGATCGTGGACGATCGGGAGAAGAATTATTTTCCCATGCCGCTTGAGGCAACCGGGCAGGACGATGTCCTCGTCGGGCGCATCCGGAAAGATCTTTCTTCCGCCAACGGAGTCTGTCTTTTTGTTTCAGGCGATCAATTGAGGAAAGGCGCGGCGTTGAACGCCATCCAGATCGCCGAAATTTTATGCGGACTGTCAAATTAGTCATAGGATTTCAGGGCACAAATTACGAAGGCTGGCAGAGCCAACGGAAAGACAAGACCGTCCAGGAAGTTTTTGAAAAAGCCCTCGCCGAGATCCTGAAGAAGAAAACCCACCTTGCCGGAAGCTCACGGACAGACAGCGGCGTGCACGCGCTCGGATTTGTGGCCCATTTTCGTACAAAGAGCCGGCTCCCCGACGCCACGATAAAGAAGGCGCTCAATTTTCACCTTCCCGCCGATGTTCTAGTCAAGTCGGCAAAGACCGTTCACAAGGATTTCCACGCGCGTTTCCACGCGAAGTCCAAAGTCTACCGATACGACATCTGGAACGACCCCACGCGGCCGTTATTCGAAGCGCCTTACGTATTGTGGTGCCCCCAACCCCTCAAGGTGGACCGCATGCGAAAGGCGGCCCGTTGTTTGAAGGGGAAGCATGATTTTAAGTCATTTCAAGCGAGTGGCGACGACCGGAAGGGCGGTACCGTGCGGACCATCAAGCGGACTTCTATCACAAAAAATAAGGAACTTCTCCGCATCGAGATCGAGGGCGATGGTTTTCTGCGTCAGATGATCCGCATCATTGTGGGAACTCTTCTGGAGGTGGGGAGGGGAAAGATGCTACCCGAGCGAGTCCGTGAGATCCTCCTGTCCAAAGACCGGCGCAAGGCCGGCCCCACCGCCAAAGCCCACGGCCTGACTCTCGTCAGCGTCAACTATTGACTACCTTTTGTATAAGGCTCGGTAAAATTTTTGGATTTATGATAAAATGGATTTGCTTAACAAAGGAGAAAGCATGAAAAAGGTCATTCTTGCAGTGTTTGCTCTCGCGGCTTTCGTGGGCGCATCGTTCAGCGCTTTCGCGATGGATGAGCCGGACCTTGAAGGGCCGATCGTGAAGATCAATACTCCTAAAAACGAGATCACGATCAAGAACGTCGGGGAAAACACGAGATCGAAGAATAAGGAAAAAAGGGTCCTCGTGAAGCAGGGTTGGATCAACAACTACCGGATGCACGACTACGTCCAGATCCGTCTCATGAAAGACAACTACGAGGCAAAAATGATCGAAAAAGTACGGCCGAAGAAGTCAGACTCGGCGCGATAAATTCCATGAGAAAAATAATTCACTTCGCTATAGTTTTTGCAGTGCTCTCTTTCCAGCCGCAATTTGTTTGTCACGCGGAGGAAACAGCTACTAAACAAGAGAGTGAGATCGTTAAGGTAAAGATCGAAACGACGCTGGGGATCATCCAAGCCGATCTGTACGGGGACGAGGCGCCGAAGACCGTGGCCAACTTTGTGAAGCTGGCGAAGGAAGGGTTCTACGACGGTATTATTTTTCACCGCGTCATGCCCAACATCATAGTCCAGACCGGGGATCCGACGGGGACAGGCCGCGGCGGCCCCGGCTATAAATTTAAGGACGAGTTTTCGCCCTCATTGAGGCATGACAAGGCGGGCACTTTTTCGATGGCGAACTCCGGCCCCGACACCAACGGCAGTCAGTTTTTCATCACTCTCAAGCCCACTCCCAAACTCGATGATTATCATTCAGTGTTCGGGCGCGTGACCGAGGGCCTGGACGTCGTCCAACAGATCGCGGCCGCCCAGAAAGACCGCAACGACAAGCCCCTCCACGAGATCAAGATGTTGAAGGTGACGGTCTCCTAAAACCGCCCTCGAGATCAATGCTCCTTCAACTGAACGGCATCCACAAAAGCTACGGCGCGCTCGTCGTCCTCGATAACGCCACGGTTTCTTTCCTCGAGAACCAGAAGATCGGCGTGATCGGACGCAACGGCGCCGGCAAATCCACGCTCTGCAAGATCATCACAAATCAGGAAGAGGCCGATAGCGGCACTGTCAGCCGGAGCTCGGACCTGCGCCTGTCCTATCTCGAACAGCACGACCCTTACAAGTTGGATGAGACCGTCATAGACTTTCTCGTGCGCTACACGGGAAAGGAAGAATGGCAGTGCGGCAAGGTCGCCGGCCGGTTTCAGCTGAAGAACGAGATCTTAAACGCCGCGATAGGCAGTCTCTCAGGCGGTTACCGCACGCGCGTGAAGCTCACCTCGATGCTCCTGGCCGATCCCAA
>CAZBAY010000264.1:0-10065 GCA_964489945.1 uncultured Planctomycetia bacterium | reverse complement strand
GTAGGCGATCGTCGCCCCGAGATACATCATCAGATAATGGCCGGCCAGCCGTTCGAACACATGAGACAGCGGCAAAAACGAAAGGTGGATCTCCGCTTCGCTCATGCGGAGAGCGCTCATGGAATAAATAACGTTGTGAATGAAGTTGGCATGCGTCAGCATCGCGCCCTTAGGCGGCCCCGTCGTGCCGGAGGTGTAGATGATACTCGCGAGCGCGTCGGCCGCGACGTTCCGGCAGATCGCCTCGATCGCCCGGTCATCCGGGACGGCGGTCAGCCAGTCCTTCAATAGAAAAAGCGGGATAGTCAGCTTGTCTTTTTCAAGCGTAAGCGCGGTGTCAAAAGCGACCACGGCGCGCAACTGCGGGAGCGCTTTCTGGACCACAACCGCCTTTTCGAAGAGCGTCTTGCCGGAAACGGCAAGCAGTTTTGAGCCGGAATCCGAGAGGAGATACTGGATCTCAACCGGCGTCAAGGAGGTGTAGATCGGGACCGTCACGGCGCCTATCGTTTGGGCCGCCATGTCGATCACCGCCCATTCAAGACGGTTTTCGGAGAGGATGGCGACGCGGTCCCCGGCCTCAATGCCCTGGTTGATGAGCGCCCAGGCGGCGGCGTTGACTTTGGCCGCAAATTCGGACCACGTCAAAGAGAGATAGCGGCCGCCTTCCTTATAAAGAATGGCTTTTTTATCGGGAAAGCGCGCGACAGTCTCGCGCAGCAGAAGACCGAGGTTCTGGGGAAACAAACTAACTGTCCGTGAACTTCGGTTGGCGCTTTTCGGTGAATGCCTTGATGCCTTCCTTCATGTCATTGGAGCCGGCAATCGAGCCGAAGGCCTCCTCTTCCGCCTTCAGGCCCTGAGCCAGCGGCACGCCCAGCCCCTTTCCAATGGCCCGCATCGAGGCGCGAATGGCCGGCAGGCTGTGACGCGAGATCTTTTTGGCCATTTCCTTGGCGGTCTTCAAAAGAGCGCCGTCCGAAACGACGCGGTTCACAAGCCCTATCCTGAGCGCTTCCTGCGGGGTGATGATGTCCCCCGTCAGAATGAGCTCCGTCGCGCGGCTGGCTCCGACGATCCGGGAAAGCCTCTGGGTCCCCCCGAAACCGGGAATGAGCCCCAGCGAAATTTCCGGCTGGGCGAAACGCGTGCGGTCCGAAGCGATACGGATGTGGCAGGCCATGACGAGCTCCTGTCCGCCGCCGACGCAGGCGCCGTGGATCGCAGCGATGATGGGCTTTTCAGAATTTTCGATCTTATTGAACACGGCATGGCCCAGTTGGACCACTTTGATAACATCCTTCGGGTCGGTGATCTGGGCCATCTCTTTGAGGTCAACACCCGCCACGAACACATTTTGAATGGCGCTCGCCAAAATGATCGCCTTGGCTTTTGGCTCGTTTTGCAGCTCCTCCACCGCGCGGCCGATCTCCTCGAGGAATTGCCGCCCTAGCGCGTTCACCGGCGGGCGGTTCAGCGTGAGGAGCGCGTAACCGTCCTCGATCGAAACCTGGATAAACTGGAATGGGGTCATGAGGTCTCCTTAGGCATACTCTAAAAATCCGCGTTTTGTTTTTTTTCCCAGAAATCCCGCGCCGGCCATGCGCCGTATCAGTGCCGCCGGAAAGAACCGCTCCCCGTAGATCGCGTAGAGCTCGTTCAATTTCGCGAGAACCACATCGATCCCCAGAACATCGGCATATTGAAGCAACCCGCCCTTGGCCTGCGGGAACCCGATACCGGCAAGCATGGCCAGATCAATGTCTGAAGGGCTCGAGATCTTTTCCTGAAGACAAAGCGCGGCCTCGTTGATCATTGACAGAAGTAGCCGCTCGGCCGAGAACGGCGCTTTTTTGGCCGGCGCGGAAGCTTGAAGTTTTTTCAGGATCTCTTCCAGAGTTTTGTCCGACCCGGCATCGGCGCCGTAACTGTAAAAACCGGCCCCGCTTTTCACGCCATACCGCTTTCTGGAATAGATCTCGCCCCAGAGTCGCGCGGGCGTCATACGGCCGCCGTATTCGCCCAGCAGGACATCCACGACATCATGACAAATATCCAGGCCGATCGTGTCAACCAGCGTAAAGGGTCCCATCGGGAATCCAAAATCAACCATCGCCTTGTCGATCTCCTTGAGGGACGCGCTCCCCTCTTCGGCGCAGTTGGCCGCCTCGTTGAGATACGGCATCAGAAGCCGGTTGACGAGAAAACCCCCGCATTCGTTCACACGGATGGGAAGTTTTCGCAGGCTCTCGCAGAAAACGATCGCATCCATCACGGTCTCCTCTGAGGTAGCCAGTCCTGGTATGACCTCGACGAGCTTCATGACATGCGCGGGATAAAAAAAATGGATGCCAACGACCTTGTCCGGGCGGCTGGTGCCGGAACCGAGCGCGCTGATCGAAAGCGAAGAGGTGTTCGAGGCAAGAATGGCGTGTTCGGGAAGGCAGCCGTCAAGGTCTTTGAATATCTTCCGTTTGAGATCGAGCTTTTCCGGCACCGCTTCGATGACGAGGTCGACGTCCTTGAGCGCGTCGTAGGTCGTCGCGACGGAAACGCGCGCCATTTTCTGGGCCATTTCATCCGGCGTCATCTTCCCCTTGTCGACGCGGCCCTGGTAAATACGGCGGATATGAGTAAGCGCCTTTTGCGCGAGTTCCTCGTTCACTTCTTTGAGGACCACCGGAACATCCGCGTAGCTCATGACCTGGGCGATCTCCGCGCCCATCGCGCCGCCGCCAACGACCGCCGCTTTATAAATAGTCATACACCCTCTATATCAAACATTCTGCTGGGACACAAGCGCTTTGATCTTCGGAAGCATCTTCATTGCCTCTTCTTCGCCCCGCCGGATGAACTTCTGTGGTTGGTAAAACTCGACCCAATTGGCTTCGGGGATCACCGGCCGCAACAGCACGTCCGCCGCCTCGCCTTCGACCTCCGCGATTTCCGTTTCCATCGTCTGGATGGTGTTCATGATAATGTCTAAAATGTTGGGAAAAAAACGCCGCCCGACCCACTTGCTCAATCTGAATAAGCCGCGCGCGATAAAATTCTTCTGCCGCATCAGAGCGGCTTCCTTTTCGGCGGCTTCTTCCAGAAGGATCTTGCGCTCCAGCGTGTCTTTCACCGTCGGAAAGACGTTCACCGCGATGATCTTGTTCGCCCCGGCGTCCTGAAGAACCTGGACCGGCAAGGGGCTCAAGATGCCGCCGTCAATGATCGTCTCCCCCTTCAGGAAGACGGGTTTGAAGATCGCCGGGATCGCGATCGAGGCCCTGACCGCCTCCGTGATGAGGCCGTTCTCGAAAACCCTTCGCTGACGCGTCGAGAGATTGACGCCCATGATCTTCAGCGGAATGCGGCAATCCTCGAATGTTTTGTTGCCCAGATGCTTTTTGAAATGGCGGATGACGCGTTTGCCGTTCAAGAGCCCCCGCACCGGATAAAGGCTGATGTCGGCGAGCTGGCTCAGGCGGAATTTGCTGCTGATCTCAAGCGCCGCCTTTTCAAGCTCGTCGGCGTTTTTCCCCACAGCATAAAGAGAGCCGACGAGGGCGCCGATGCTTGAGCCGGCGATGATATCGATCGGGATCCGCTCGCGTTCCAGCACTTTCAGGACCCCGATATGCGCCAGGCCCAGCGCCGCGCCGCTGCCGAGCGCGATGCCGACGAGGTTATTTGAAAGACGCCGCGCGATATGGCGCACGACGCGTGAATACTCGGCCTCCGGCTCATCCACGACGAACGGCGCCAGGTGCTGCTCCTCGTACTCCTTGAGCTCCGGCGTGGCGGGAAGCGAGTAGACCGCTTTTTTCCCGAAAAGCTCTCGTTTCGTGCCGGGCGTCGTGCGGACGCCGAAAAACGTCTCGTTGATCACGATCGAGACGCGGTCCTCCGGGAACGCGAGCTCCTTCTCGATATTCGACACCACGTCCTTTATTTCAGTGATGTTGTTCAGATGGCTGTCGGTGACGCCATAAATGGAGTCCGACTGGGACAGGGCCTTCAGCACCATTTCGTCCACCGTATTCGGCAGGTCGATGACGATGAACCGGTAATCGACGGCCAGGTGATTCAGCAGAGGGATGATGATCTCCTCGCCCACTTTGTCCTTTTCCTCGTGCGCGACGCTCAGCACTTCAAAACCGACGGGATGCTTCACGACAAAACTGGACACGATCTCCGGGGGTTCATTCTCGATATTGTGGAAATGCGTGAGGGGCACCTTCTTCGCCATATGAAGTTTTGAGGTCACTTCCGCACCCGATGGGCTCATGTCGAGAAGGATCGTCCGCTGGTGCGTTTCGTGAATGAGACTGGCCGCGAGATTGATCGCGAACTCCGTGCGGCCGGAACGGCGCTGGCTGGAATAGATCGAAATGACGTCGCTTTTGGAAAGAAGCCTCGCCCGCTCATCGGCCGTGCCGCGAAGGCGCGCGCTGAGTCTCCTAGAGAGCTCCAGCGAGATCGCCGCGTTGTGCTCAACCGCTTTCTTGAAATCGTCTTTCTTGAGTTCCAGAAGAAGCGAATCCGACAAGGACCGGATCGTCGCCGAATGCGGCTCGTTCGTAAGGAGGGACATTTCGCCGAAGTAATCGCCGCGCCTCAGATAGGCCAGGACCTTTTTCTTGTCATAAACGGTCGTTGAAGCCTCAAAGCGCCCCGAGACGATGACGTAAAAGCTCCCCGCCTCGCCCCCTTCCTTGTAGATCACTTCGTCCTTTTTGAACTCCACCAGCCGCGTCATCTGGCTGATGGATTTGAGCTCCCATTGGGTGAGGCCCGAGAAAAGAGCGCAGCGCGACAGGTGTGTGGCTTTATCGAATTTTTCGAAGCGGGAATGACCGGATGAGGGATTGAGATCCATCGGACCGCGGCTATTTCTTCTTCAACTGACGCTCGATGAAGGTGTCCAGCGCCTGTTGGATCCGGGGCTTGACGTCAGAGAAATAGATCGCGATAAAAAATTTGCCGGTGGCGGCGTTTTTTTCCTTGCGGACAACGACGCCGCGTACCTGGACCTCGCGGGCCTTCGCGTCCTTTTTGCCCGCGGCCGGAAGCGAAAAACCGATATTGAGCTGTGTCATCAGCGGAATGTCTTTTTCAACGACGCACATCGCCCCGTGGCTTGAGATATTACAAGTCGTCGCTTTTACATCGTAGCCCTGATGACCGATCTTGAACGGAAGGATCTCAGCGATGCGGATCGCGCGCCTTCTATTGAGAATGGACTTGGGAACTTTCATGGCGGGCCTTTAACCGGGAGGCCAGGTCATCCGCCTGCCCCCGAGAAGGTGTAAATGCAAATGATCGACCGTCTGGCCGCCGTTCTTTTTGCAATTGATGACGAGGCGGTAGCCGGCTTCATCGATCTTAAAACGGCGGGCCGCCTCATTCGCCGCATGAACCAGACGGTCCGCGGTACCAGGGAAAGAAGCCGAACCGAGCTCATGGACACCCGAGATGTGATTTTTGGTGATCATCAGCGCGTGGACAGGCGCCTGGGGATTGACGTCCTGGATGCCGAGCACGTCGTCATTCTCATAAACGACCGTACTTGGAATTGTGCGGGCCAGGATCTTGCAGAACAGACAATCGGGATCAGTCATTACGCGACCCCTTGCCGTGTCATCTGAAATTAAGCTGTTTTTTGTTCCGCGGCCGGGGGCTGAGCGGCAGAAGCGGCGGCGGCAGATGCGGCTGCGGCCTCCTTCGCTTTCATCGCCTTTTCCACTTCTTGGGCCGCAAAAAGCTTGAACGCTTTCTTATTGGCGAAATACTTCCCGTTGCGGTAATACCAATCCTTGCGGCGGATACGCTTATTGGACTGCACGCAATTGGTCGGGCGCGATTTCTTCTTTTTTGCCTTTTTTACCGGCGCTTCGGCGGCCGGCGCTGCGGGTTTTGCTGTTTCGTCTGCCATGTGGACCTCGATTCCTCCCTATTTCAGTATTTTCTTCAAGCTCTTTTCCTCATCCGGCAGCCTGTAGCCGGAGTCGTGATCAAAAAGCGTGCTGAAGAACACATTGTCCTTAAAATCTTCGAGGGCGTCTGTTTCCGTCTTGGAAAGGATGCCTTCGTGCACCATATTAAACACTATCCTTCCAAAATCAAGACTATTTTTCACGCCCCAGTACTCGAAAACTGTCGCGGCCATCGGGCCAAACTGGGCCTCCGCTTCCTCCCGGATGCCCGCGAGAAGCTCGCTGCCGGTGAGGTGCCGGGGCTTTCCGAGCGCTCGGATCGACCGGCCCAACGCCGCCATCACAAAAACGTAGGCTTCCTGGCTGTAACGGGGGTCTTTCCTGAGGACCTCTGAGAGCTTGCCGAGTAGATCCCGTAAATCGGCCATCTCAGCCGATCCCGACCGCGTGCACGTACTCTAGAATGCGGTGAAGGTCCTTCGCATCGATCTCGCGGAACCGGATCCCCGCCTCGCCCGCCTGACTGCGCCGGTCCTGGCTCTCCGTGTACCACATCACTTCGCCGACAGCCCGGATCGGGTCCGCGATATTGGGGATCTCGATCTTCAGATCGAGCAAGTCACCCACGCGGGCCTCTTGCCTGACAGTGAACCGAACACCGCCGCCGCCGATGTTGCGGAGAAACGTAACAGTGGATTTGCCGGCCCGGCCCTTTTTCAGCGGCTTGTACGAAACGCCGATGGGCGCCGGCAGGCGGATGAATTTGCGCCGTTCGATCATGTCAACACTGGCTCAATTTCAGGCCGTGACATTCCTGGCGTTTTTGAGCCACTCCTTGTAAACGTACTCGAGCACCCGGGTCCTGTCAGTTGTGCTGATCTTCGTGAGCTTGACGCCCACATCCAGACCATCCGCCCATGCTACTTTGCCCGTCGCGAAGACCGGCAGGTTATCGCCGGGCACGCTCATGGAGATCTCAAGCGGCGTGCCGACCGCGACTTCCTGCTTTAGCCCTATCCTCACGCCTTCCTTGCTCAGATCCTTCGCTAGTGCTTTTCCGAATATGGGATTGAGCGTCAACGCCCGGTACTCGACATCAAGAGGGGCGCAGAAGCGCATGTACTTTCGATTTTCGATCCGCTGGTTTATCGGCGTGGCCACAGGGTCAATCGCTCTTGAAGTAACGGATGAGATCGCTTTTTAAAAAGCGGTAATTATCCCCGACTTTTTTTCCGGGGATCTTCCGTGCTTTGACAAGCTTGTAGAGCGTCTGGCGACTGATGCTCAAAAACTCGCAGGCATCCTCCGTCGTGAGCGCCTTGTCCGCTTCCCTATCATCCAACAGCATATTCTTACTCATACTGAGATCTCCTCCCTGCTTAAATGCAAAAGGAAGTACATTAAATCAAAGCTGTAAAACTTTGTCAAGGAAATATTAGAACGGTTAATCCAGGTTAATTTTACAACCAGCTTTTATCATCAATGAATAATAACGAGCAAAATTATCCCCGATGGGCAGAAAAAAACCCCGAAAGGTTCGACCCTTTCGGGGTTTTTAAAAAAAGAAGAATCTATCTTAGAATACGTACTCCGGCTCAAGAATAGGCCGGTAGTCCTGCGGAAGCGGGAACGGGAACGTCGCGATCTCGTAAATCCCCGCGCCTGTCCGAACGATCGTCATGCCAACACCCTTGGCAAGTCCCAGCGTGATGCCGGAAAGAACATTGTCCTCAACGCTTGTCTGGTGAATATTCTTGGGAAGCTCGACCCATCCCGTCAACGTGTTTGCCACACCGCGCCCGAGCTTTGTGAAAGGATCGTTCGCAAAGCACACCGTGGTGATCGCAAGCATCAAAAAAACGGCCATGGCTGTCAGAACCTGCCTGGACCTCGTATTTTTCATTATAATTGCCTCCTTCAATACTACTGTTGGCATCTTAATCAAACCGTAACTGCCTGTCAACACCTATTTTATGTCCTTTACTCATTTCGGGCCGCTTGCTATACTGACAACGGGGTTAAATTATGTACGAAGCATTCTTCGCTCTGAAGGCCAAACCGTTCGCGATCGCCTCTAACCCTTCATTCCTCTATCTCAGCCAGAGGCATAGAGAGGCCTTGTCCTATCTCACCTACGGCATCAAAGAACGCATGGGTTTCATCGCCATCACCGGAGAAGTGGGCACAGGCAAGACAACGATCTGCCGAGCGCTTCTCAACCAGCTCGACGACCGCACCAAAACAGCCTTCATTTTCAACTCAAGCCTGACCGAGCTTCAGCTGATGCAGACGATCATCGAGGATTTTGGGATCGAGACGCAGAAAAAGGGCCGCGCGGCGCTTTTTTCTGAGCTTAACCGCTTTTTGATCGAACAGCTGGCCCTCAACAACAACGTCGTCCTCATCATTGACGAAGCGCAAAACTTGAGCCCTCAGCTTCTGGAGCAGATCCGCATGCTATCGAACCTCGAGGGCGAAAATGAAAAGCTCCTTCAGATCATCCTGGTGGGCCAGCCGGAACTCCGCGAAAAATTGAACTCCCCCGCCCTACGACAGCTGCGCCAGCGGATCGCCGTGCGTTACCACATCGAGCCGCTAAGCCGCGAAGAGGTGCCGTATTACATCACCCATCGCCTGAATCACGCCGGCGGCAACGGCATGGGCCCCCTCTTTGAGCCCAAAGCGCTGGATGAGATCTATAAATACTCGGCGGGAATCCCGCGCCTCATCAATATCGTTTGCGACAAAGCGCTTCTGATGGCCTATGTTTTGGAACAGCGGAGCATCGATCAGCAAATTATCAAGCAGTCCATTCACGAAATTAAGGGAGGATACGAAGAATGAGCATCATTCATGAAGCGTTGAAAAAAGCCCGCCATGAGCAGGGATCCGTTCCGACTGGGGGTTCTCAGGGGGAGATCCGGAAAAATTTGCGGATGGGCGTCGAGCACTCGTCCCGGTCAGGAAAAAATTGGGGGCCGCTTTTTGTCATCACCGTTCTTCTGCTGATCACCGGCCCGATCGTGGCGCCGGCGATCCTGGCTCCGCTGAAGAAAATGGGTCCCGCCGCCCCGGCCGCCTCTCCCTCCGACCGCTCACTGAACCGGAAAGGCCAGTTCGGCATCGAAGAGGCGGGACTTTTCCGGATGGCTTCTCCGATGGGCGCCAAAACGCCCGATCTGCGTCTATCGGGGATCGTCTATTCGCCGAAAGAAGCCTACTGCATCATCAACGACAGCATCCTGAAAACGGGTGATACGGTGAAGGGGTCTGTCGTCACGGGCATGACCGCGCAAAGCGTCACGCTTGAAAATCAAGGCAAGCAGGTCACGCTGAGCCTGGCCTGACCTTCAGCTTTTTCGTTTCTCCAAACATTTGACGATCAAAGCGGTGGGAACATTTTTGACGACGGTCACCTTCCCCATCGTGACAGGCAGAACGAACCGGTTCGCGCCAGCCTCGGCTTTCTTGTCATAGCCGATCGCTTTGAGGATCAGGTCCGTCGGCACGCCTTTGTAGAAGATCGGCAGTTCAAATTTTATAAGCGTTTTTTCCAGCCTCGCGATCAGCGCCTTATCCTTCAGAACGCCCAATTCCTCCGCTAGGTGAGCCGCGATCAGCATGCCGACCGCCACCGCCTCCCCGTGCGTGTATTGACGCGAAAAGCGCGAGGCCGCCTCAAGAGCATGTCCGGCCGTATGGCCGTAATTCAGAATGATCCGGACGTCTTTTTTGTCGAATTCATCGTTCTCAACGACCCTCGCCTTGATCTTCGCGCAGCGGAGGATCACTTTCTGCAAAAGGCGCGCGTTCGTCCGGACGCCCTCTTTGCCGTATTTTTCCAAAAGCGCGAAAAGCGCGGCATCCTTGATGACGCCGTATTTGATCACTTCGGCGAAACCGTCGCTCCAGTGCCGGCTGGGCAGACTATGCAGCGCTGACACGTCGCTGAGGACAAGCATGGGTTGATAAATGGCCCCCAGCAGATTTTTGCCCTCCGGCAGGTCGATGCCGGTCTTGCCGCCTATCGCGGAATCCACCTGAGCCGTGAGCGTCGTCGGCACCTGCGCATACGGAACGCCGCGCCGGTAAACCGAAGCGGCGAACCCCGTGAGGTCGCCGATCACGCCGCCGCCGAGCG